>JAGQPK010000029.1 GCA_020426755.1 Planctomycetales bacterium | reverse complement strand
CAGCGCACGTGGATCTCAACTGAGTCCGGACGCAACTGACATCTTCTAGCGACATCATCATTTCGCGCTGCGCACAAAAAAACGTCCAGCGTTCTGCCTTGAGAACGCTGGACGTGTCTATTTAGTCACATTGCAATGTGCAGTGACGCTTAGCGGCGACGCAAGCCTGCCAGTGACATCAGGCCGAGGCCCAGCAGCAAGCCGGTCGAGGGCTCGGGGACCATCGCGTAATCGACAGTGTTGAGGAACAGGCGAGCACCGTCGTCCGTCAGGTCATAAACGCCTGCGGTCGTAACGGCGTTGCCGGATGCTTCACGAGTGCCGCCAGCGAAGAAGTAGCGGTCACCAGCCAACACCATTGAGCCAACACCGTCGTCGACAACGGTGGTACCGGCGGGCCAGTAGGCGATGGCGATACCGGTAGCCAACGACGGATTCGTAGCAATCACGACGCCACCATCGACGGGCAGGTTACCCGGGGTCGATTCGCCACGGTCAACCATAATGTTGTAATCGTTTGCCATGGTGACGCCGTCACCTTGGAACGTGATTCCAGCGAAAATCGGATGGCTAGGATCAGCGGCAACCAGCGGAGTGGCACCGGAATCAGGAATGTCACTGCCGGCAAACCAACCTTGACGATTGTTGCGGGTCGTGTAACCGCTCATGTTAATGACGGTCGACGTAACTTGCTCGTTCCACAACTGGCCATTCGCATTGTCGAATTCCGAGCTGTTCACGGCACGGCCGACGATCACCAGATCAGCTGCATTCAACTGACCAACTTCTTCTGAAGTCAAATCCTGGTGGCTAAAGAATCGGCTTACGGTGTGACCTTTCGACTCCAACAGACTAACAAAGCCGGCGTCAGCTCCGGCGGGATCCGTGATCACGGACACCCAGGTAATGTTCGCGGCCGTGGCGAAAGAACTCGCCACTAGAATCAGGCCAAGAGAAAAGAGGAATACGAGTTTCTTCACAGCACCACTCCCAGATCAGAACAATAGATTTCTACTTCATTGGGTCTCATCATGAATGACCAACGTTGACAATCCGCTTCCAGACGTCACGTCGCTTGACGTCATCTATTCGCCTCAGAGAAGAGATTGCGAATACGTAAGTTAGACGCTTTCGATCGGATTTCAAGCAAAAAGAGAACGACGCTGGACGTTTGACCCACATTTAGCGTGCCGCAGATTGACGCAGAAGGTCTCACGTATCAGTGAGAAAACTGCAGCACTTTCGTCGCGTTTCAGAATACAGCTGGGCCGCTACGACTCTTTTACTCCAGCGACGCTCTAGAGAATTACCACGCCTCAGGCTCCGCCCGAGGCATGGTGTTGTTGATCGCTGGTCCGCGGGGCATCAGATATTTAGTTTAGCGGCGATTCACGTCGATCTCGATGTTGCCCGCACGGATGTGAGTGCCGCTGCCATAGTACTGATCGAGCTGTTCAGTTACGGCCTTGTCCGAAAAGTCTGGCCAGTGATTCTGATCAAAACCCGGCGCCTTCTCTAAGGAACGCTCGTCCAAATTCAACACCAGGTAGTACTCCCCCGCATCCGCCCCTGGCTTGCATTCGAGATTATTCCACGGAATCGCAAATAACTTGTCGCCAAGCCCTAGAAAACCTCCAAACGACAACGCGACATACCGCGTCTTGCCGGTCTGCGCATCTAGCACGACATCCTCGATCTCGCCAATCTCACGATTGGCCTCGTTGCGGACGTTCATGCCAATGAGTTGGCTAACGCGGATCGAACTTCCGCCAGATGTCTCGTCGACCTTCGACAATTCGGCGCGTGGCGTTTCCGCCTTTGGTTGTGCTGGTTCAGCCGCAGGTGGACCCGCCGATACCGGGGCCGCAAAGGCAATCGCGGCGATAAGGGACAAACCTGACAACATCTTCTTCCAGTTGCGTTTCATATTCCTGCTCCTCTTCCAAGTCGTGTAGTACTCGCTGAATTTGACTGTTTTGATCACCGCCCGTGCGATGGATGAACACGAGTCACAACGTGCGGTTGAACGCAAAGGCTATGCCACCGACCGACAGGGCTCGCGATCTGCAGCCAGTTACGGCGGAGTCGATTGTTGCGTGCGCACCTGCTCGTGCATCAAGCCAATATCCCGCTGCCTCTGATCGATTGACTGTTCGTGTGCTGGTCGAGTTGCGGCCATCTCGTTTGCGCCACAAGCAGCGCCCATGACCGCGAGCGGAGAAAAACGCGGTCGAGACCTAAACAGCGCGTAGCATTTCTCGTATTGGCACACTTGATGCTGAAGGGTCGACCAACAATTCGTTACCAGCGGCTTCGGCTCTCAACTAAACATCTGAAAGGACGCACCATGTCCCCGGCCATTCTGCAGCTGATTGAAACGCGCACTCAAACTCGTTCAGCGCGCCCTGGCAAGCAACAAATCGAACGCCGCCAGCAGCGTATTCGCGCCAACTGGACCGAGGACGAGCGGGCACGACGCCGCTCGATTGCTTTGCGTCGACAGGCCGAACTGATGTCCTTGTTCGAAGCAGATTCGAAAGCAGGCTAGTTCTAAAAGGTCCCGCGGCAACACCAGAGGGGCGTCTGGCAGGCCTTGACGTCGCTACGTCGGCGACTAGAACATACCCAGGTTGTTCACTCGCCAGCGCAGCAAGATCCAGGAGGAGTAGGTCGAGATTTCTCGGCGTGGGCTCCTCAGGAATCGTCATTCGCCCAGCTCACCAACGTGCCACATCGTGGTTGCCCGTCCGGTGCGTGGGATGCTGCGGTACTCTTAGGGCCTCTGCGTCCATGACACTGCTGATCATTTCGGTCTTGCTCGTTCTTGGCATCTCGGCATTTTGCTCGATTAGCGAGGCGGCGTTTTACGCGGTTCGCGTCCCATATATCCGGGGCCTCGAACAGTCGGGCAGTGCCGCCGGTAAGGTGCTGGCGAGGTTCAAGCAGAATATGGAGCAGCCGATCACGGCGATCCTCATTCTGAATACTGTCGCGAACACGACCGGGGCAGCGATCGCCGGAGCCCAAGCGGCAAACTTCTTTCGTGGCACGTCGCTGATTTTGTTCTCTGCGTTTTTTACGTTGGCCGTGCTGATCATTTCGGAAATCATCCCGAAAGTGCTGGGCGTCGCCTACAACCAGCCGATCGCGCGAGCACTCGCGCTGCCATGGCAGTTTGTTGTCAGTGGAATGTCGCCTGTGATCTGGGCCGTCGCGCGAATCACTCGCTCGCTGAAACCTGATGAACCGTTTCTCACCGCGCCCGAGGAAGAAGTCGAACAGATGGCGCGGATGAGCGCCGAAGAGGGCAGCATCTGGAATTACGAGGCCGATCTCGTTCGCAACGTATTACAACTCGACGACATCCGAGCGCGACAGATCATGACACCGCGCCCCGTCGTGCTCAAACTGCCGGATCAGATGACACTCAAGGAGGCCTTCGAACGGATCAAGGATTGGGTGTACTCGCGGATCCCGGTCTACTCCAGCGAAGATCCGGAAACGTGGATCGGCTATGTGATGAGCCGCGACATTCTGGCCGGCGTGGCCCACGACCAATTTGACATGAAGTTGTCGGATTTAGCGAAGCCGCTCTACTTCGTTTCCGAGAATCTGCCTGGCCATGTGTTGTTGAAGTCATTTCTGCGCCGCCGCACTCATCTGTTCGGAGTCATGGATGACTTTGGTGACCTGACGGGCATTATCACGCTCGAAGATGTGTTGGAAGCGCTAATCGGTGAAGAAATCGTCGACGAAGTCGATACGGTCGCGGACATGCAAGAAGTGGCGCGACGGCGGAAGCGCGAGCAGTTCGCGGAATCGGATGGTTCGAGCGAGCGACATGTGAAAGCCAAAGTTCGACGTCCGCCACCAACTCAAACGCCGCCATTAGATCGACCAGAAAAGTCAGGACCATCGTCGCCATGAAAGCCTTCACGGCGGGAGTCTGCGGCTTCATTTTCGGCACAATCGCAGCGGTGGTACTCGTCAGTTTGGTGGGGTTCGCCAACACGATGGAGTCGTGGGGTGAGCCCGTCGTGCGTTCGGATCGCAATCTGCGAATTCCGATTCATGAATTGGGAGTAGACGTTCCCGTCGAAGCGACGGACGTCTACCTGTTTGAAGTCGGTTGGCAAGATCACTCGTCCTACATCGGTATGACTCTGCCCACGGCAGCAGCTTGGTCTGCGGTGTCGGCGATCACCGGATTCGAAACAACTGAATTCGCCGAGGCGTTGCCGACGGACGACTGTTCGCCTGCGGATTACGGTGAGCAGTACCAGACCGATGCGTGGCACATTGACCCATCCGCACCGCTGCGTAGCGCCGCGCGTGTCACCGAATCATCCTCAGCCGGTCGCACGGCCATTTTCAGTCCGACTACTGGCCGCCTGCTGATTCACGACTGGTCTTACTAACGACTGCATGTCATGGATCTCGGCAGATTACGCTTCCGCGGCTGTCAGCATCGGATCGACCAGGCGTGCATCCAGCTCGAGCAGTTCCGCCAGTTGCTGCTCCATCGCGTTGCGGTCCGCACGCTTGGCAGCGATTTCCAGCTCAGCACCACATTGCGAAAGTTGACTGAATCCGGCCATTCCGCCGGCGCCTTTGAGCCAATGAGCAAAATCAACAACGAACGGGATATCGTGATCTTGCATCGCCTGTTCGAGTTTCACCAACCGACGTCGTAGATAGTCCAAGAACTCATGCACGATTTCACAATACTCGTCATCGTCGGCAGGTAGAGTCGAGCGGATGCCGCTTTTGCTCGCCAAAGGATCGATGAGAGCAGAGTTATCGCGGTGGAAGTTTGCGGTCATGTTACCTGCCGGTGTCATGTGAGGAACGGCCTGTTTGCAATCGGGCAGTACACTGCGCAGCGTATTCAACAGCGACTCGGCATCGACCGGCTTGGGCAGAAAATCGCTGCAGCCTGCTTCAAGGCATTTTTCGCGTTCGCCTTCCATCACGTTCGCAGTCAAGGCGACAATGGGGATCTTCCAGCCCTGTTCACGGAGCATCCGAGCAGCGCGGTAGCCGTCGATCTCTGGCATTTGCATGTCCATGAGAATCGCGTCGTAGCGTACGCGACGAGTCTGCTCAAGTGCCTCGCGTCCGTCAGCAGCAGTATCAACGGTGGCGCCGGCGTGCCGCAGGAACAACGAAATCAACTTGCGGTTCGATTCGCCATCATCGACAACCAACAATCGATACGGTGCCCCATCGCGAATCAGGCTGTCGCCAATTTCCGTTTGTTGTGAAGAGTCGCTGGCGGACGGCGTGAGCTGACGAAGTGCGGCGGTGTCTCCCAAGTCGATGCGCACCGTGAAGGTGGTGCCGACGCCGGGCGTGCTCGTCGCTTGAATATCTCCGCCCATCGCTTGGGCAAAGCTGTTAGAGATTGCCAATCCCAATCCAGTGCCACCAAACCGGCGTGTCACCGAATTGTCAGCCTGCGTGAACGGTTCGAAAATTGCCGACATCTTCACCGGATCGATGCCCAATCCCGTATCACGCACTGCCACGATGAGGTGGCTGTGATCACCGACGCGCTGGCAATCAAGCTCTACTGTCACACTGCCGTGATCGGTGAACTTGATCGCATTGCCCACCAGGTTGGTCAAGATCTGCCGCAACCGCAGCTCATCTTGCCTGACCCACTGCGGCACCGTGTCGTGCAGCTTTGAGGCGAGTTTCAGGCCCTTGCCAACCGCCATCGCTCGCAGCACTGACAACACTTCGTCCGTGAGTTGTTGCGGCGAGAAGACAACTGGATCGAGTTCCAGGCGGCCTGCTTCTACTTTCGACAGATCCAAAATGTCATTGAGCAGATGCAGCAAGTGCTTGCCGCTATTGTGGATGATGTCGAGGTATTCGCTGCGTTCGGCAGGCGTCGAATCTAATCCGCGCCGCAACGCATCCGCAAAACCGAGGATCGCATTCATGGGTGTGCGAATCTCGTGGCTCATGCGGGCCAAGAACAGCGACTTCGCTTGATTTGCCGCTTCCGCCTCGTCTTTGGCATGCGTGACCTGCGAGCGGGCCCGCTCGAGTTCGGTTACGTCTTCAAATCCGACCAGGGCACCTCGCGTCTGCCCGTCGTCGCCGATAACCGGCGACGCGCTGACCAAGAACGTCTTGCGTCCGCCTCCCGAGCATTCAAGTTCCAGCAGCGAGCGTTCACAGACAGTTTTTGCTTGTGAACAGCGCTTCCAGGGCGCGGCATCCGAACGCTGCGTGTCCCAAATCCAGGCAAGCTGATCGACGTTCATTTTTTCCAGCTCTTGCGGTCCGCGACCGACGCTGTTACCGAACGAACGATTGGCCAACACGATCTGGCCCGCACAGTCCACGACCAACAAACCACCAGCCAGCGTATCGAGCGCCGCGCGGACATGAGCGGGGACGGCATTCGCAGGATCCAAATAACGCAACGTGCGTCCTAGATAGATGTAGTAGCCCATCAGCGTCATCAAGCAGATGCTGATCAGTTCGCGAAAACTGGCTCCCCATGCCGCAGTCGGTCGTCCCATCGCAATCGGCGAATGGAAACAGACCTCTAACTGCCCCCACACACGACCGTTTCTCAAAATCGGGATGCGTAGTTGGCGATCCGGATTGTCGACCAACAGCGGATCCCAGATGGCTTGATGTGGGCCTACCGCTAATGCTTGCCCGCCTTGCGACGACCGTACCGCACAAGAGGCGACATGCGGATTGCGTTCGAGCGCGTATCGCAACTTGGCCTTCAATTCACCCAATCGATCGGCTTGCAAGTCGTAAGAACATACTACCGCCAAGCTTTGGCTCCAGACAACACGCGACTCAATCAGCGTGCGCCGTTCGTTCGGCATCAGTCCCAGAGTGCGAGTGACGGCCAGTACCGTTAGCAGCACGAACACCAGCCCCACCGTGGCGCGTACCTGGGAGGAGAAGCGAATCATCATGGCTCCTCACAGCTGCTTGACGGATCGGGAGAGTCGTCTGACGCTGCATGCACGGTGTTGCCGTGAATCAATGCCTGCAACGAATCATTGCGATCGCGCTTCGTCCGGTTGGCAGCTCGTTCCAGTACCGGCAGTGGGTCGATGCAATTCCAAGCTGGAATGACTGCCAGCGCGCCAACAAATAGCGAACCGCTTTTGGTTGACCAGGCACAGTAACCGGCCGATGCACCCGATGCCGCTGCAATCGCCACCGGCAACGCCCACGGTGACAAGACGACGGCCCTTACCCATTCCGTGCGACTCGCATCCATCTCTTGCAAGTACTGCAGTGCCAACTCGCTGACATGTCCGGACACGACAGCGAGTCCCAACGGCGAACGCCAAGCCGATGTACTGCGGAACCACTGAGACACGTTCGCCAGATTCAGGTCGCTCGTCACTTCCCAATCTGCCAGGCCGGCAGACAGGTCCGAAAGTGACAACCAATCGCCCTCTGCCACATTCGCGGGCAGGCCGCGTATTGCAACTTCAGCAGCGAGAGCCTCAGCCGCCGGCATTTCGTCGGCCAGTATGCCGTGGGCAGCAACAAAGTTCGCGCTGGCAGTCAGTTCCAGGTGTCGTTCCGCATCCGTCTGCGGAGTCACGTCGTGCCCCACCGCCAGGGACTCGTTCATTGACGACGGCGATGCGGATGTTCCCGCGGTCGCGTTGGTGAGATGATCCGGTAGCCACAACGAGCCGCGCCAGGACCAGCTAGCTGCCGAATTGGTTCGCAGGTCGGCGTGATCCGACTGCCTCAAGGAGTTCTCGAGAAACAACAACCCGTTGCTGGACGGCAATCCCAGGTCGTCGCTGGGCGTGACAGGCGCGGCAAAATGGATATCGATCTCATCGGCAACAGTCCAGCGTGCTGCCGACTGCGGTGCGTCGAGATCCACGCCGCTAACCGACAGCTTCAGCGATGTCTCGCCCGCAAAATGATCGTCCGGGTGAATCTCGAGTCGCTGCAAGACCGTCTGAATGGCTGCAATCGAATCCGTCTCGATCTTGAGGCTGCTGGAGTCGGTAAACTCGACGTACAGCGGCAGGTCAACGAACTCACGCAGTTCGAGACGGCCGTGCTCCAGTGACAGCTCTACCCGATAGTTATCGCCAGGCTCTAAACCGTCGGCATCGGCGAACAGCTGATTCGCGTCGTCGATGGAGGTCAGGTGCAGTGCTTCGCCGGCGGTGCCGGTCAGTGAGTCAGGCAATTCGAGCGTCGGCAGATCGTCGACATTCTGAATGCTCATAAAGAACGGAATGCTGGCCGACGCACCGTGACGATCGGTGGCTGTTAGTTGCAGCGGCAGCAGACCAACGTCATCGTTTTCCGGTGTGCCCTCCAGAACATGATGAACCGGATCGAACGTAAGCCAGTCCGGTAATGTTCCGCCGCCGTTGGGTGCAAGACTCCACTGCAGCGTGTCGTCCGGATCGGGATCTGAAAAGAGCTGCGTGGGCAGGATCCAACGGAACGCCGTATCTTCGTGCATCATCGCCACGGTACGATCGACGTGAGCGATCGGTGCGTGGTTAGTTACCTCAACGTCTTGAGCCTCCAGCGCAAACAGGGTGGCGGCGGAAGTCAGTCCGGCATGGATACCGTCCCCAGGCCCCGCATCCAGTCCATCGGCCTCCTGCCAATCTTGACCGCCACCGTCACCCAACGGAGTCGCGCTGAAAAGAACACGATCCTCTAAACGCGACAAGTCGAGCGCCGGCCGCGCTATCCTGTCGTGATTCTGCTGTTTGGTCAATCGTGGCTGAGCAAAGTACGTCGTCAACGGGTCTTCTCGGCTGTGACTTGCGGACTCCACGTGTTTCGAGAAAACGTAGCCCATGTGTTAGCCGTAAGGACCGGCGGACGATTGCGCATGAAAAAGCCGCCGGATATCGATCCGGCGGCTGATCGTTGAGCGATAACTGAACGCACTAACTACAGCACAGATGCAATTGCGCGGCAGAGTGGCTCCACGTTTTGCGGTGTGATTCCAGCCACGTTGATGCGTCCCGACCTGACGATATAGATCGCATGCTCATCGCGCAAGCGGTCAACTTGTTCGGGAGTCAAACCGGAGAAGGAAAACATACCGGCTTGCTGCAGCAAAAAGGAAAAGTCCCGTTGCGGCGCGTATTCACGCATTCGCTGCACGAACAACTGCCGCATTTCGTGAATCCGCTCGCGCATGACGGTCAGCTCGTTACGCCACGTTTCGCTAAGTGCCGGATCACCCAAGATGGTTTCAACGACGGCGCCGCCGTGTGCTGGGGGATTCGAATAGTTGGTACGGACGCAAACCTTGAGCTGGCTCATTACCGCATCGGCTGCGGAGGAATCCGCAGCGACGACGGTCAAAGCACCCACACGTTCGCGATAGAGTCCAAAATTCTTCGAGAATGAACTGGCGACGAAGAATTCCGGCACCACACTGGCAATCGTGCGAAGTCCACTCGCATCGTCCTCAAGTCCTTTGCCGAAACCTTGGTAGGCAAAGTCAATCAGCGGTAGCAGCTTGCGTTCGACCAAACAGTCGGCGATCTGTTGCCACTGTTCGAGCGATGGATCCACGCCGCTCGGATTGTGACAACAGGCGTGCAGCAGCACGACGTCCCCGGCAGGAACCTGCCGCAACTTAGCCAGCATGCCGTCGAAGTTGAAGTCGCGTCCGTTTTCGGCCAAGTAGTCATAATTCGCGACGCGGAGGCCGGCCGCTTCAAAGATCTTGGGATGATTGGCCCAGGTCGGCGAGCTGCACCAGACGGTCGCCCCTGACACTCGCTGCCCAAGAAAATCAGCGGCGACGCGCAGGGCACCCGTACCGCCCGGAGACTGCAGCGTGCCGCAGCGACCGGCTGCGATCAGGGGACTATCGGCGCCAAACAGCAGTTGCTGCACAAACGAGTCGTAGGCAGCCAGGCCCGAAATTGCCAAATACGATTTAGTCTTCTCTTGTTCGATCAGCCGCTGCTCAGCCTGCTTGACGCATTCCAGCACTGGCGTCTGGCCGCGTTCGTCTTTGTAAACGCCCACGCTCAGGTTGATTTTATTCGGATTCGGATCCCGCTGAAAAGCCTCGCCAAGTCCCAGAATCGGGTCCGCTGGGGCTACCTCGATCGATTCAAACATGCCTCTGCACCTTCGATTTGGCTGCACCCAACTACGGGCGGCCCAGGGAGTAGTTTTCGTGAGCACGTCGCGTCCGTTTGCCGTGTCGTGCCTATTGCAGCGCTTATGGTAGGCAGTTGCCGCCCGGTCGCCTAGTGGATCAGGCAATCTGTCACCCGTTGTCGCTCCAACCGCCATCATCCCAATGATTAAATCGGCCCAAGAGATCCCGCCCCACAAACAGATCGAACGCGACCTCGGCAGTCAGCGGCCGCAGCGTCGATCCTTGCGGGACCCACACCTCTTGTTCCGGTGACACCAGCACGGTTCCCGCCATGTCACCCCGCACTGCGCTGACGACGACAATTCGCGTGCCGAAGTAGTCCGCCAAAAAAGCCGGCTGCAGGTCATGGAACAGGTGAGCCTGCAAGCGTTGACACGCTTGGTCGACCAAACGTTCGTGTTCCGGCAGTCGCAAGTCGATGGCAACGCGACGCAATTCGTCGTGTTCCGCGTGCCACCCGGCATAGACCGCGTAGACATCGCGCAGGTCGAGGTCCGTCAAGTCGGCGCCGGTGACGTGGGGTACAGGACGCGCAAGTGCCAAATTCGTCAGGTCACCTTGGGGTAATCGGTAGGTGAAACGGAAGAGATAACAGGTTTGCGGTTCCTCATAGCCGGGCCAGTAGAGATCGCGGGCATCTTCGAGTTCAATCGATGCGGGCGCGAAGCCGAAACAGCTGGGATCAGCCAGATACATGACAAGTTCGGCTTCGGCAACGGCGGCCTCGCTGCGATGCGATTCGGCGATACGTTCGAAGATGCCGAGCTCCTTGGCATACGCATGCACACGCAACCGCACGAGCGGCTCGCCGGCCATCTCGACAAGCGCATCGCTGCCGGCGGTTTCACCAAGTTTGGCCAGAGCGGCGGCGGCTTCTGTGCGGGCGCGACGATGGCTGAGATCGAGCATGCGGTAGAGCTTGCCCATTGCCGGTTGAAACTCGATTCGCGCAAAGCAATCGGCCAACGCGACCGCCAGCGCGACGCCTTCACTGACTTGCTTGGCCACTTCCACGTCAGTCACGCCGTGCTGCCGGCAATCCGACTCGAACTTCTCCAACCGTTCGACGATGCCTCCCAGTAAATTGACAAGCTGCGCAGCATGGGTTGTTGCCGGATGCACACTGAGACGACCGGATCGGAACAGATAGTTGGCCAAATCCAAGACGATCACGGCCACACTCGTATGCCCCAAGGCATCCCATAATTTCGGAAAAAGTTGCGTGAAATCTGCATCAACATCGCGCCAAAACGGCGTAAACGCTTCGACAGCCGCGGCCGGCGTCGACAGCGGATCCGTAACGACGACATCGGCAAACGCCTGCCACGCCGGCGTTGATTGGCGATAGACGAGCAGCGCCAACAGCAATCCGCGCGGCAACGGTGTGTCTCGCCAACTACGATAGAGTTGCACGAGCAGCGCAACGGTTTGTACTTCGTCATCAGCAACTACATCTCGTTGGTAGCCCACCTGCAAGATCGCTTGCAACAACGCCCGTACGCGCGCTGCATCGAGTTGATTCGCACTCGTTGTTTGCGCGAGACTGCGGATAATCTCATCGAAGTCCGCAGTTTTGATTTGCGACATGACACTCGCTAGCGCATTTTCGAACCTATGTTTCTGCTGTTGTTCTTGTGAACGAATGCGAAGTTGATCATCACTTGATGCGGTTGAGTTTGAATCACGACGCATGAGTGATTCGATGAGTTCAGTGAGCTGTTGAGACATCGATCGACTCCTGATTCGACACACACAAAGACACAAGTACGACGACGTAGTTAGTTGTCGACGCATTGAAATAGCAAAAGTTTCTCTCAAGTCAGTAAATTAACCTTGACGAAAGAGAGGCAAACTTGCTTCAATGCGCGAAGTTAACGAAAAGAAACGAACTGACGGTCACTAGCGAAGAATGATTTCGTAGGTAAACCGTCAGCGATTGACAAGACGTCGACGCTGAGAATTGATTCGATCCGACGTTTGATTGATTCGTTTTGAAACAGCGTTGTTCCTCGTTGGGTACCCCGAGGAACAAAACACGCACGGGAAAAACGGGTACCTTTCCAAGAGGAGCCATCAAGATGGCAAAGAAGAAGTCGGTCGCTAAGAAGACGGCCAAGAAGGCTGCAAAACGCTCCCCCAAGGCTGCTCCGAAGAAGACGGCCAAGAAGAAGGTAGCTAAGAAGTCGGCCGCCAAGCGCTCGCCGAAGAAGGCAGCCAAGAAGACCGCCAAGAAGAAGACCGCGAAGAAGGGCACTGCCAAGCGTTCGCCAAAGAAGGCCGCCAAGAAGACGGCAACTAAGGCTTCCGCCTAGGCTTCTTGCCTACCGCTCTCAACTCCGATTTGACGAGTTCGAGACACCCCAAGTCACAACGAGACAGGCCGGCCGCCAGCATTCTGGCCTTAAGCGAGCCGGCCTATTACGTGCGCCCTCGATTTGGCGCCTTCATCCTACGATGATTGGCCGAAGGCGGTCGCTTCGACCGCTTTCCGCCACGTCGTTCTGCTAGGGTCCTTCTGTCCGCTGTCCACAAGACGTGACGCAATCTGTACAATGGCGGCGATTACGACCTGTATTCACAACGGCACACAACCCTTGTGGGCCTCGTAGCGCCGACCGATAACGGCGGCAATCCGTCACGCAAGCCATGCAATGAAGAAGTGAAGCCCTATGGCTCAAGCTGAGCTCAGCGATTTTGCGAGTCTATCTCTCTCCCAAGATATGCTCGATGCCCTCCGGGTAGCTAACTACCAGACTCCCACTGCCATTCAAGCCGGACTAATTCCGTTGGCTTTGGAGGAACTTGATGTCGTCGGCCAAGCCCGCACGGGAACCGGCAAGACAGCCGCGTTCGTCATCCCCATTCTGGAATTGCTCGACCTAGAAGAACGGAGCAAGTATCCGCAAGCTCTCATCCTGGTGCCGACGCGCGAGCTGGCCGTCCAGGTGAAAGATGAAGTCATCAAGCTGGCCGGCGAGTTAAAAGTCCGCTGTGCCGCAATCTATGGCGGCACGCCGATTCGCAGCCAGATCGCCAAGTTAGAGAAAGGCGTGCATGTCGTCGTCGGCACGCCAGGCCGTGTGCTCGACCACATGGCGCGCAAAACGTTGACACTCGATAATATCGACTGTGTGGTACTCGACGAAGCCGACCGCATGCTCGACGTCGGCTTTCGACCGGACATGGAGAAGATCCTGCGACGCTGTCCCAAGACGCGCCAGACTCTACTGCTCAGCGCTACCATGCCGCCACCCGTGCAGCGTCTGGCGGAGAAGTACATGCACGAACCCACGATGCTCAACTTCTCCAGCAGCGACATGACCGTGGAGACAATCGAGCAGCGATACTTCACCGTGGATCAAGACCGCAAGTTCGATCTGCTGGTCCGCCTGTTGCAGCGGGAAGACCCGCGACAGGCGATCATCTTTTGTCGCACCAAACGGGGCGCGCAGAAGATCCACGACCGGCTGGCCAAACGCTTCGAGAACGTTGGCTGTATGCACGGTGACATGGCACAGCGCGAACGTGATCGAGTGATGGCGAAGTTCCGCGAAGAGAAGGTCCGGTTCATGGTGTCGACCGACGTCATGGGCCGCGGCATCGACATCTCCGGCATCTCACATATCATCAACTTCGATATTCCCGCCTTCTCCGATGACTACGTCCACCGCGTGGGCCGCACGGGCCGCATGGGCCGAGAAGGAATTGCCTTTACCTTCGTCACTACCGAAGAAGGCGGCGAACTGACGCGCATCGAACAGCGTATCGATCGCCTCTTGATCCGTGACGAGATGGCGGACTTCGATTGCACAAGCCCCGCCGTGTCAGCGGCTCCGGAAGCTGCCGACGCCGAACCCAAACGCGACGTGCCAGACATGCTGAAACGTGGTTCGTCCAAACGTCGCTACCGTCGTGGACTGTAGCGAGCAAGTTCGGTTCGTTCTTGGAGTGCAGTTGCGTGGCTGCCACTGCCACAGACGCCGATCGGATTCATTGCCCACGCCTGCCGCACCCACGTCGTCAAATCGTTGCGTCTCTGCCGCCGGCTACGTCATACTCGCATGAATCGCGATTGCGGTGCGGACGTACTCGGCAGCCACCAACGATTCTGCCACCCGCGCGAATTCGTCTGAAACGGAGCGCCCGCTAACTGACGTGGCTGCTAGAAAACGCCGCTTTGCCCGTGGGCAACAGCGACATACGGCGCGGTAACCAGCCTTCGGCCAAAACAGTTAAGGCGACGCGATCTTCCAGATTCGGACGGAAGATCGTCAGTAGCAAGAGCGGCAGATACCACGCCATGTAAATGCCCCCGCCATAACCATGCCAGAACTGGGTTGCGACCATCACCGCCGCAGAACAACTCAACAGCGTGCCCAGGTTCTTCTGCGCCGGCCACAACGCGAGACTGCTGGCCAAGGCAACAAAGGCCGCCAAAACCGGGATGCGATAGTAGCTGCTCCAGCCGTTCAGGGACATATCCCAAATCCCGCGCAGATTGTCCATCGCCGGTGGATACAACCCAAACATCAAACGGACGCTGTGCACGACCCCCGACGATGAAAAGAGCACGAACACCAACAACACCAAAACCACGCCCACTCCGCTAATGAACCGATAGAGACCGCGCGGCCAATAGAAACTGAGCCACAATGGCAGCAGAAAAAGTGGATAGTAGGTCATACCGCCAGCTAAACCAAGAAACACGCCGGCAGTCATCGGACGGCGGTAACATAGCACCGCCCAAACCAGACTGGCCGCAGGCATCACGTGCTTAATCTCGTTGGTCATCAATGACGTGTAGGGCAACATGAGATACAACGTCGCCGCCCCCACTCCCATGATGATGTTGTCGAAGTGCCAATATCCGATCAGCACCATGCCAACAACAACCGTCAGATGTGCCAAAATCGCCAGCGTCTTCTGCACCGGCGACGGCAAGCTGGCCAGCAACGAGTAGCCCGGACCTTCATCAACCCGCACCGTCTCCTGCAGTGTCACCGCATCCGGCGACAGAGGATCCGCAGTCAGTACATCATCCGACGGTCGGCTGATAACGTTTGCCATGAGAAAGACAAAGAGCGAACAGCTGATGAACGTCAGTCCGCCGGCGCTCAAATTGGGTTCCAGCAAGGGACGACGTACCATCGTGGGATCGGCCAAGAGCCGCGCCAGAACCAACATGCCGGCGCCGTAGAGCCAGAGGTAACCGTACTTCTGAGCTTGTTGGCCACTGCTGAGCGGCGGCTCCAGGTCGGCCATGTCTTCAACGGTTTCCGTATCACCATCGACCGCCCCTTCATCGACCGGTGCCGCGTCCGTCAGCAACTCACCATCGCGATCGCCAGTTGACAAAGCCTCGCGTTGCCCCGTTCGCGTCTGCTCGGTGTCAACGTCCGAGGACAAGATCGACTCGTCTGCCGAGTCGGCTGCGGCGACATCTCCATTGACGATCGGCGCACCGGTCCCCTCGTTCATCGTCGCACTCGCAGCGCGCTGGCTTTCCCACAGCTCCCGATGATACGACAGTTTGCCGTAGTGAATGAACAACAAGCCAGGTGCCAGCAGGATCAGCAGCACGAGATCCAGGTTGCGGACGCTCCAAAAGCGGCTGAACTTAAAGAACAACCCGATCATCAGCAACGACGACAGGTAAAACCACGTCGCCGGCTCTACGGGATGGTAATGGTACAGAAATCCGCTCATGAGGGACTAAGACTGCCGTGTGCTGAGATAAATCCTCTTCTCCACTAAAGAATATCGGATGGGTCATACTCCCTACAAGCGAGTGGCGGAGTCCGAAGAGAACTTCGTGGCCACAATGGCGGATCGCTAACCAACTTGAACGTTATTTGCCGATTGCAGCTCGGGTCGGCGCGCGGTTGTTCGGCGCTCGAGCCAGAGGATGCCAGTTGGCTGGCCAGGCCGCTCCGGAGCTACTCGCCCCTCCGCAGCACTAGTTGCGAAGAGAATTCGCAACGATGATTGCCGATGTTTGAATGTTAAAGTCTCAGACTGCGGATCGTTTTGAAATCCAATTTCCAACGACTGACTCCGACCGCAGTGAGAACCGAGCAACTAGCGTCTTTCGGCGAATCCCAAGAGGCACTAGATAGTGAATCGGCGCATGATGCGGTCCGTATCTGGCTCGGCCGTCGTCGACTGGTCGGCTCCGGCCCAGAGCTCCAGCATGCCCTGAGTATCATCGGCCAAACCCATCAGTCGCATCTGCCAGGCGGGCGCGAGCGGGCCGGTTTCGCGAAAATGCGCGGGACACCAAGCGCCGATGATAGCCGCGTGCGTGGCTCGGTGCATATCCTGGCGCTCCGTAGCCACCTCGCCCAAAAATTCGAAGTCCATTCGCGCGGCAGCTCGCACCACTGCCAGTCGTAAAAGCGCTGAGGTTTCGTGCGTCGTGGTCGACGGCATGGCAGGCAGTTCCGGCTGCTCGA
>JAGQPK010000299.1 GCA_020426755.1 Planctomycetales bacterium | reverse complement strand
TGGCGGGCAGGATTTGATTCGACATATCGGCGCCGGGAATTTCCATGTCCTTGTTACCGACGCGGAACACGGCCAGGATAGCACCCTTGCGGCTGGCTTCCTCGATCGGATCCAAACCTGGGTCGAGTCGAGTGCTCACCAACGTCTGCACGTCCGCAACGGCCAAGCCTTGGAATTCTGGATCGGGCAGGTAGATGACTTTCGTCACAAAGTTGCCCGCCAACACCTGATCAAAATCTTCTTCGGTGACTTGGACTGGGATCGCGTTGTGGGCCAGGTAGGCCAACGTGCGATAGGCCGGCGGCCCAATTTCCAGCGTCGGGTAGAGCTCGACGCCCTCGCGACCGCTGCCAGGAATGCTGGTCAGCTTCAGGCGGTAGATTCCACCTTGCTGGAAGTTCTGGCGGCCCGGCGTAACCAGTGGTGCGGAGTCGAATTGTCCGACGCCACTGACATCCCACTGGACTTGCATCGCTTCGGGACGACCGAACAGCACTTGGACTTGTTGCGCCGTGACGCCTGCCGGAACGGCTCCGCCACCTTCGTAGCAGCCACCACCAGCCACTCCGCCGCCACCATCGACATACTCCATCGCGCTCGTTTGCGCGATTGGCGGCATCGGCGGTGTGAGCACTCCTGGGCCTGGGCCACCCACACCGGGGCCTGGTTCCGCGAGACGTGCAGCCGGGGGCAAATTATGGCCTCCCGTCAATTGGCAGCCGACAGCTCCCAGCGTCGACAACAAGAATGACGTCAACATCCATCGACGTATTTTCATGATTTCCCCCCTAGGATTTGCGACTCTGTCGACGACGGTGCGTCGAATTCCCTTTGAAGTCGCAGTCAGTCAAGTTCCGGCTTCGATCGAAATCGAAGTCAATGTCACGTTCGGGTCCACCCGGGACGCGGTGAGCGGGCTCAATTCAGGTAGACCCATTCCGGACGCGGCCCTAGAATCACCTCCTGCTCCCCGTTGTCGCGATGCGCAGCCTTCGCGCTGCGTGCCGTGCAAACGAAAAACATGGAAGTTCTCACGGGTAAAGGTCGGATCTTGCCGGACTGATTCTTTGGCAAAACCGACAGAATCAGCACATGGATCATAAATTCGCGCAACGACTCTGCTCGCCGTTTTCGGTACTGTTGATCTGTTTGACGGTGAGTGCCACTGAGGCACAAGAGCCCGTGGCCAGTTTGCAATCGGTAGATGCTGCTGTCGCTGCTGGCTCGGCCCAAGCCGGTGCCGAACTGATGCGGGCCGTCGTCGACCAGATTGAACAGCATCAGACAATCTCCGCGAAGGTTCGTCATCGAGCGAACTTGTACGACCAGAAGCTGGTCGGATCTGGCGTTTATTTGCAGCGAGAATCAGAGCAGGGCACGCAGATTCATTTTGCGCTGTCGGTCAAGGCCGGCGAGCGACTCGTGAGTTTGCTGCACGTGACCGACGGGCGGTTTCTCTATTTGCGCGACAACCTGGACGATCGTTTGAAGGTGGGGCGTGTTGACTTGCAGCGACTTCGGCGTGCCGGGGCAGGGGAGGACGCGGCGCTCAGTCCGGCGGCTTGGATGACCGGTGGCGGCCTGCCTCAACTCCTGCGCAGTCTCGCCACGAACTTTGAAATCGCGCCGCCGCAAGCCGCTGTGCTGCAAGGCGTGCCGGTTTGGGCGTTGTCCTGCACTTGGAGCCCCACGCGACTCGTCGAGATCTGGCCACAGGCAAATCAGTTTGTCGATGAGTCAGGACGGTTAGTTGCCGAACGGCTTCCGGAGCAGTTTCCCGATCGCATCTTCGTGCTCGTCGGACAGGATGATCTGTTTCCTTACCGGATCGACTATCGTCGTGGGAAACAAGTCGACGGCATTGGCCGACTGGCGGGTGACGCGAGTGCCTCGCGTTCGATTGCCACGATGGAACTCTTTGAGGTGCAGTTCAATGCGCCGCTCGATCCGTTGCTCTTTGCCTATCGACCTGGCAACGACGAGAAGTTGGAGGACCGCACCGATGATTACCTGGCGCGGCTGAAGCGTCATGCG
Source organism: Planctomycetales bacterium (assembly GCA_020426755.1). GTDB lineage: Bacteria > Planctomycetota > Planctomycetia > Pirellulales > Pirellulaceae > JAGQPK01. The sequence continues at coordinate 4,495 of JAGQPK010000299.1, read as the reverse complement.
CTGCCCGTCAAACAGACTGCGTCAGCGCCCTCAGATGAAATACGGAATTGAGCGTCACGACGGACAGCTTGTCTTGAGAGCTGTGCAACAAGTTGATACCGCAGTTGTGCTGCACGATGGTCCTGGCCTGCGATAACGGCAAAGCGAGCGCCGCGGCCAGGAATACACGGTTGACGACGTTGTGCCCGATCACGACGATCGTCTCGCCGGCGTGCTTCGCCAAGATGCGACGAAGTACCGGGTTCACGCGATCAAAGACCTGCTGCAGGTTCTCACCTGCTGGATAACCGTGGGCGGACGGATCGCGTTGAAATGCCCGGTACGCGTCAGGTTCAGTCTGCGCGATCTCGACCCAACTACGGCGTTCCCAGGCACCCACATCGACTTCCGTCAGTTCCTCGTGGATGTGAATCGGAGACTTGTGAGGTGCGGCCACGATCTGAGCCGTTTCCACGGCGCGCTTCAGTGGGCTGCAGTACACCGCCGCGATCGGCTCTTCGTGCAGGCATAACGCTGCGGCCTCCGCCTGTTGTCGGCCGGGCAGGGACAACGGACCGTCAATCGAGCGACCTTGCAGAATGGGTGGCTGCGCCAAGTTTGCCTCAGTGGCCCCGTGCCGAATCAAGTAGGCCGAACACGTCGGTCCTTTGGCCGCTGTGGACTTGCTCATCAGTTTGTGTCTCCTTCCAAATGACCGAGCGTAATCTTGCGCGGTCAATCAGTTCGCCCCGCGCTGGTGCCAGTTGGTCCTGTTCGCCGTTGCGCGTTAGCGTCGGTTTGTTTGTTCGCCGCCACGCGACCGAGTGTGATCATGCTCGACTTTTCCCGAACAGGAAGTTCGCCGAAAGGCGCTAGCCGCGGTTCTCACGCATGGTGGATGGCGCCAGGGGAAGAACAACCGACGCTAACGCTAGTGGCCCCAAACATAACGAGAACAGGCCGACTTGGCGAGTCGGCCTGTGTGAGTGAGGTTTTGATGTAGCGAGACGCAGCGGTCGGGGTGGTTATTTACGTCGACGGCCAGCCAGACCGAGTAAGCCGAGCGCGAAGAGCAGGGCACTGGTCGGTTCGGGTACGGCTGCGACCGCGGCACGCGGACCGGCCTCGTAGCCACCGTCAGAGAGTGCCGACACCAAGTCACTGGTGGTGAACGTTCCGTCACCATTAAAGTCACCGGTGGACCAGGTTGCCGCCTGTCCAGTTTCGTAGGTGCCGGCCGAGAACAGCACGACGAGATCGCTCGTGTTAAATGTGCCATCAAGGTTGGCGTCGCCGATCCAGGTTTTCTTTAGTTGCGTTGCCCACAGATTGATGTCGGCGAAGTCAACCAGCGAATCATTGGTCAAGTCGTAGTTGGCAGGATTATTGCCGGCTGCCGCCGCGGCTGTGAGGCCGTCGATGTCCGTGGCATCAAGCACACCGTCTCCATTGAAGTCGCCCGGCACGCCTTGATTGGCAGCTGCCGTCGGTTCCAGGATGCCCGGCTTGTAACCGAAGAAGTCGACATCGTATGCGCCGTGCTGACCCGTCGAGTGCACGCCGAGGCCCAGGTAGGATGAATAAGGGCCATCAGCGCCGCTGCCGGCCGTGACTTCGAACGTTTCTGGTGTCGTGCTGCCGTTAGCATAGATGTCGACGCGGTACTGGTTGAATTCGCTGCCTTCCTGAATCGTGATCCAGAATTCGTTCCACTGCGTGGGATCATCCAGCGCAAACTCACGATGCTCATTGGTTCCAGAGTTCGAGTTGACGTCGCCAGCGTCACCGTTCTCGTTCCAGTTGTTCATCAGTAAGGCGCCAGTGGCGTTCTCTGCAAGATCGTCGTCGCTGGAACTGGTCGCCAGGGCAAATGAAACCGTTGCGTTGGCGATGCCGCCCGAATGGATCGTGAAGTTCGATTTGCCACCGTCGAGAATGTAGTAGCCGTCACCGCCAGCGGGAATGATACTATCCAGCAGGCCTTCTGTCGCCAATCGTGTTCGCATGGTGATCGTGACGCCAGCGAGCATCAATTCGCCGTCGGGATCTTCGTCGGCGATATCGCGGGTGAAATAGATCTTGCGGTTGCTGGGGTCCGACCAGCCATCGCCACGTGGATCTCCCGTATCGTCGAAACGAACGTAGGTCAAATCACCATCCGTCAGCGCTGAAACACCGCCCGGTGCCGTGTCGCCCTCGCCAATTCCAGAGCCATCCCACGCATCGGAACCGTTGTCATGGCTCCAGTCGCCGTCGAGCGAGGCGGCGTCGTCGTTATCGACCTGATCGCCTTGAAACAGATATGTCCAACCTCCGTCGGGGTCATTATAGGCAACGCCGCCACGGACAGGTGTGGTCGGGATCCCCAGGGCCACCAATGTCGATAACACTACCCACCAACGTTTCTTCATCGCACGTGTCTCCGAACTACAAATCAGCCGAATTCAGGGATGTGTGCATGCGCCAACGAATTGAATCCGTTTTCCATTTCCTTAGCGCGAACACTACGGTGCCACCTCTGTTCCGTCGTGTTCTGGGGTCGCCTGAAGCTGGATGCGAATGCACGGCATGGATGACAAAGAACTGTCATTCTGCGATGACTTCAAGCGACGAGCGGTTCATTCTAGCGGTGGTTTAGCGGCGTTCAACGAAAATAAGTTTCGAATCGCCCCCGCCCCTTGTTGCTTTTGAAGCCACTGAAACGGGGCAGCAACTCGTCGCACCCCGTTTTCGGCCGGCAGAGATCGCGTGTAAACTAGCGGCAAATTGTTGTTGCAACATCTGCACGTACGCAGGGCAGTGAGCCTGCTGAGGGAGGAGGATGCGTGTCCCGAATATTCTCGAGTTTGGCTGTGATCTCCGTGATCATGTTGATCGTCGCGCTGTTATTTGGCCTGCGCGTCGGTGAGTACAACGAGCTCTATGCGCGCTTTATCGCGATTCAACATCAACTGCGGGATGGCAGTTACCTCGACACTGGAGTTTCACGCGAGGAGCTGCAGCGGGAGGCAGATGCCCTCTCGGAGCAGATGGTGGCGCCCAAGCAGCGGGCCCGTACTCACATGCTGTTCGGTATCGCGACCGGTATTCTGGCGATGTTTGTGAATAGTATCTCGGTGACGTACTTCATCGGGACCAGTCGCTGGTGCAAGGAAGTGGTCGACACGTACGAATTGGGTAATGATCTGTCAGACCAAAGCGTGCGGCTCAAGCGCAGGTGCTTTGCCTGGGGCTTTATCGGCATGCTGTTGGTTTTGGTCACTGCGGCACTGGGAGCGGCGGCGGATCCGGGGACACTCCGGTCGACTACCTCCGAATGGGTCTTACCGCATTTTCTGACAGCGGTGACCAGCGTCACGCTGATAACTTTTTCCTTCTTGCTACAGGCCGGCTACATTCAACGAAACTCGCGCATTGTCGAGCAGATCATGTCGCAAGTACGCGACGTGCGGGCTCAACGTGGTTTGGAAGTTGAGTCGTAGGACAACTGATTATGCGAGCATGTGTGCAGCGAGTGAGTCGTGCGTCGGTTACGGTTGATCAAACGGTCGTGGGCCAGATCGGCGCCGGGCTGGTCGTGCTATTAGGTGTAGCCGAGGGCGATTCGCAGTCGGCGGTTGAATACTTGGCTGACAAGATTGTGTCACTTCGCATCTTCCCAGATGACGACGACAAGATGAATCTTTCGCTACTCGATGCGGGCGGCGCGATGCTGATTGTTAGTCAGTTCACCTTGCTTGGAGACTGTCGGCGCGGTCGTCGGCCGAGTTACACCGATGCGGCCACGCCGGCTTTGGCTGCGTCTCTTTACGAGGCCTTTATAGATGCCGTGAGGGCTCGCGGGGTTCACGTCGAGTGCGGCCAGTTTCGTGCTCAGATGGACGTCGAGCTGGTCAACGACGGGCCGGTAACGTTGTTGTTGGATAGCGAGAAAAGCTTCTAGCCGAATAGCGAAATCAAACGCCCTGCTATCTTCTTTCGATTGGCGCGAGATCGTCCGTTGGGCGCAGAGTGGCTTCACGCGGCAGTCGTTCTTCGGCCGGCGGCGTGGCAATCATGCGTGAATTCATGTTCGTGGTTTGTAGTGTGACGTAGCCAAGTGCGGCGAGCTTCGCGAAAACCATCACGTTGCCCCACAGGTCATTGCCCCAAAGTTTCAGCGCCGTGCCGAAGGAGTTTTTGAAGCGAATGCGACCGCGACGGATTTGGATGCTGTACAGTTCGTCCAAGCTGAGATGAATCAGGTATCCCAAGACCACGGCGCCGGATTTGAAGAGTCGCAGTTGAGGCGGATCGCATTTCATGATGAGTGACGTGACCATTCCCGCGATTAACGCTGCCGGGATACTGTGCCACATCCCGCGATGAACCGTGTAGCGACGCAGGATTTCGCCGAGGCCGAAGCGGATGATGATGTACATGCAGCCGCCGGCCAGCACCAACGCGTCTTGGCTGAGTCCAGTCTGCTTGAATTGGTCAGCTAGCAGCAACGGAATGACCGCCGCAGAGAAACCCA
>JAGQPK010000298.1 GCA_020426755.1 Planctomycetales bacterium | reverse complement strand
GGGGGACTGCCTTGCCACGAAACTAAACTGAGTGGCATTGCGAGCTAGCCCGGCTAGCCGCGATTCTCAGCGCGGATGACGCAGCGCCGGGACAGAACCGACGCGAACGCGTTACGGCGAACGACTCGTCGGCCTGCGCCGAACTTAGACGGCTACTGCAAAAAAGTCCGCTCAACGTACGTCGTATCGACCCAGCCATCGACGAAGGTCGAATCGCGAAGGATCATCTTATGGAACGGCACCGTCGTCTCGATGCCTTCGATACGCAGTTCCTCCAGCGCCCGCGACATGCAAGCGATCGCATCGGCCCGCGTGGGTTGATGCACGATTAGCTTGCCGATCATCGAGTCGTAGTACGGGGGCACGGTGTAGCCGGCGTGCGCGTGCGAGTCAAAACGGACACCGAGGCCACCGGGGACAATCATGCGTTTGATCGTGCCGGCACTCGGTTGAAAATTCTTGGCGACATTCTCGGCGTTGATTCGACATTCCATGGCGACGCCCCGGGCGACGATGTCGGCCTGCTTCAGCGGAAACGGTTCGCCAGCCGCAATCATGATTTGCGACTTGATCAGGTCGATACCGGTGATCAATTCGGTAACCGGATGCTCAACTTGAATTCGCGCGTTGACTTCGATGAAGTAAAAGTTGTTTTCGCGATCAACGATGAACTCAACGGTGCCCGCGTTTGTGTAGTTGGCTTCGCGCACCAGCCGCACTGCCGATTCGCAGATTGCATTCCGAACGTCTTCGGGCAGATTGGGAGCGGGGCTTTCTTCGATCAACTTTTGATGTCGGCGCTGAGTCGAACAGTCGCGTTCCCAGAGATGGACGACGTTGCCGTAGTGATCCGCTAACACCTGAACTTCGACGTGTCGAGGGTTCTCGACATACTTCTCCAAGTAGACGCCAGCATTACCGAAGGCGGCTTCTGCTTCCTTGCGAGCTTGCTGCAGGGCGGACTTGAGCGCCAAATCGTTGGCGGCCACGCGCATGCCCTTGCCACCACCGCCAGCCGTCGCTTTGATCAGGACGGGGAAGCCGATATCGTGCGCGGTACGGACGGCTTCCTCTTCGTCTTCGATTAGGCCAGGCGAACCGGGCACAACCGGCACTTTTGCGGCGCGAGCTAAATCGCGCGCCTGATTTTTGTCGCCGAGCTGCTGCATGGCTTCCGGCGTTGGACCGATGAAGTCGATCTTGCAGCTGCGACATATCTCGTTGAAATGAGCGTTCTCGGCCAAGAACCCATAGCCAGGATGGATCGCCTCGACGTTGCCGACTTCCGCCGCACTGATCACGTTCGCGATCTTCAAGTAGCTCTCGGCAGACCTTGCAGGACCGACGCAGATCGCTTCATCCGCCAAATCCAAATAGGCACTGCCTCGATCCGCCTCGCTGAAAATCGCAACGGTTTCGATGCCCAACTCGCGACAGGCGCGAATGATGCGGAGCGCAATTTCTCCGCGGTTCGCTACCAAAATTCTCGAATACATGCGCTGCTACTTCCGACCGCTAGAAAACGCTACTTGCTGGTGTCGACCTTGAACAGCGGCTTCCCGAAATCAACCGGGTCCTCGTCGTCCGCCAGAATCGCGACTACGGTTCCGGATACTTCCGCGGGAATCTCGTTGAACACTTTCATCGCTTCGATGATGCATACCGTCGTATCGGGCGAGATGCGTGTCCCGATCTTGACGAAGGCTTCCGCCTCTGGATTGGGACGCCCATAGAACGTGCCAACCATCGGGCTCTTGATGAAGACGATGTTCTTGTCGTCATCCACCCGCTGCCCTGGCGACACGACAGGCGCAGGTGCGGCCGGCGGAGCGGCAACAGGTAGCGGCGCCATCACCGGGACTGCCGGCGTTTCTTCCCCGCCGCGGCGAAGTCGAATCCGCTGTTGCTCGCGCTTCAGATCGATTTCCGTCAGTCCGTGTTCTTCCATCAACTCGACGAGTTGCCTAATTCGATCGATATCGAACACCTCGTCAGGGTTGGGCTCTGAGCCCGTCATAGCCAAAGTCCCCATTGCTGCAAGTAAGAGACACGTCGCTACCGGAGATGGCCGGTATGCTCATTAAGTACGCATTTCAACTACGCGTCGACCACGCATGATTCCAGTTCGCGCGGCAAATCGGAGAGAACTTCAAACCCGGTGGTTGTGACCAGAACATCATCCTCGATTCTCACACCACCCCAACCAGGCAAGTACACGCCTGGCTCCACGGTGACAACCATCCCCGGCTCGAGCTTCCGTTGACTGCCGACCGACAAGCGGGGCGCCTCGTGGATCTCTAAGCCGATTCCGTGTCCTAGTCCGTGTCCAAAATGCTTTCCGAGCCCCGCATCCGCGATGAACGTGCGAGCCACTGCGTCGACGTCGCTCATCGTCACACCAGGGCGAATCGCCTCGATGGCCCGCTGCTGAGCCGTCAACACAACTCCATATACGCGTTCAAGTTTCGGCGAGATTCTACCTGTGACCAATACACGCGTCAAGTCGCTCGCATACCCTCCCGCGACCGCTCCCCAATCGATCAGTGTAAAATCCGCTGCGCCAATTTCCACATCGGTCGCCCGCGCGTGCGGGAGCGCCGCGCGCTCGCCAACCGCCACAATCGGCGGAAAGCTACAGCCCTCGCCGCCGAACAGTCGAATCTGATGCTCAATCTCCGCCGCCACTAAGCGTTCAGTTTGCGACTGCCGCCACTGTGCACGAATCACCATGAAGGCGCGCTGCGCGTAAGAAACGGCACGGCGAATTTCGGCAATCTCATCGCGATCCTTGATTTCACGCAGTTGCTCGACGAACGCCACCGGAGCGGGCTCGAGCGACACGTCCGGCAGGTTGTCGGTCAACGCTGCGAACTGAGCGATCGACATCGAATCGCCTTCGCAAGCAATGCGGCCGAGCTTGCAGCGTTTTACGATGCGAGGCACGAGATCACTCATCGTCTCGCCCTGCACGCGCACCTCCAACTCCAGCCCGGGACACTCCTGCTCCAGCTGAGTGATAAAGCGGCCATCGGTCAGCATAATGGTGTCGGTGCGGCTCACCAGCAAATAGCTATCTTCACCCGTGAACCCGGTCAAGTACCGAACGTTAACCGGCTTCGTCACCAACAGGGCTGGCACGCTCGCGGCCCGCATCGCCTTGCGTAGCCGCCGCAATCGCTTCTCGTTGTTATTGCCCATGCTTTTCTCTAGGTTGAATTCTGAATTCTGAATTCTGAATTCTGAATGTTGAATGTTGAAGTCTCAATACCGGTTCGTCAATCACTCCGCGCTCCGCACTTCAAAATCCACAGGCATCGCCGTCAGCGTCAGGACAAACCGACGCTAGCGCGTTGCGGCGAACTACTCGCCAGCGAGTTCGCCGAAAGGCGCTAGCCGCGGTTCTCAGCACTGGATGACGCAGCGCCGGGACAGAACCGACGCTAACGCATTACGGCGAACTCGCTCCGTCTTCATGCAACATGCAACATGCAACATTCGATATTCGATATTCACCCCCGGGGTGAATCGCTGTCAGGTGCGCATTAGAATCGAAACTGCGCCTGAGCAGTAGTTCGCCGCAACGCAGTCGCGTCGGTAACTCTCGGCGTTACGGTGAACAAGTACAGAAAACTGGAGCAGCATGCGATGAGTGACGCACACCAATCGGCTTGGATCATCGAAACGAGCGATGAGCGGTTCGCGCAGGATGTGATCGCGCGATCGTCGGAGGTGCCGGTGGTCGTGGATTTTTGGGCCGAATGGTGTGGTCCGTGCCGCATGTTGGGCCCAGTGCTTGAGCAGTTGGCCGAAGAATACGGCGGTGCCTTCGTCTTGGTCAAAGCCGACACCGAGCAGAATCCCCAAGCGGCGGCAGAGTTTCGCGTGCAGAGCATTCCAGCGGTCTACGCAGTGCGTGATGGACAAGTGATCGACGGGTTCTTAGGAGCGCGTCCCGCCGAAGAAATTCGCCACTGGCTTGGAAACATCTTGCCGTCACTCGCCGAAATGTTGACGCGCGAGGGCCTTGAACTCTTGCCAACGGATGCGGCCACGGCCGTCGATAAGCTATTGGCCGCCCAGGCCGCCGACGATCGCTATGCCCCCGCCCAAATCGCCCTGGCCGACGCTTACTGCCAACTACAAGATTTCACGCGGGCCCAAGAGGTGATCGCCCAACTAGAAGCGCGAGGCTTCCTGGAACCGGAAGCCGAGCGCGTCAAGGCGCGGCTCGAACTCCATTCTCAAGCGGCCACTGCTGCCCCGGTCGCAGAGTGCCGACAACGTGCCGCAGCCGAGCCAGATCGTCTCGACTTGAAACTCGATCTGGCCGACGCGTTGGCCGGCAGCGCAGTCGCCGCCGAAAAGACCGTCTCCATCACCGAAGCGCTCGACCTCTGCCTCGGCGTCATCCGCCAGGACCGCGGTGAACTCCGCGAACGCGCGCGGCGCACCATGGTTGACATCTTTCGCCTATTGCCGGACGACTCAGAAATCGTCGGCACCTACCGTCGTCATTTGGCCATGGCGCTGTACTAATGGAATATCGAATGTTGAATACTGAATATCGAATTTTGAAGTCAATTCGATATTCAACATTCAATATTCGATCCTCCCCCATCCTGCATGCTCGCTTGTCCGAGCACTCGGCGCAGCGACGTGATGCCGATCTCGCCGAACTGGCGCGGCGGTACTTCCCAGATCTGGGGATTCATCAACTCCAGCGACACGCAGCCTTGGTAGTCGATTGCGCGGAGCCGTTCCAACAGCGGTGCCATGAGCATGTCACCGTCGCCGGGCATGATGCGATCACTGTCCGTCGCGAACTCGCGAGGAACGTCGGCCAGATCAGCCACTTGCACATGAAAGAGGTTGCTTGAACTGAGCAACTCCAGGTCCGCAAACTGGCTGGGGCCCAAATAAAAGTGAAACCAGTCCAAACAAATGCCCAAGTGCGGGCTGCCGACCTCGGCAACCAAGGCCACCGCTGTTTGCAGATTGTTGCCAAAGGCCGAACGAGCCTGGAACTCGAGCGCCGCGCGCAGGCCGCGGCGTCCCGTTTCGACAGCGATCTGCTCCAGCGAATGCCGCGTGCGGTCGATCGACGCCTGATCCAGTGGCTGGACAACATCGCAGGCCACCACAACAGTGCCGATACTCAGCTCGCGCAGCAGTTCCAACCGTCGCGTGAACAGTGACCAGGCCTCACTCCGCTTTTCGCCCTGGCTCGTCAGCAGGCCGCCTTGGAAACTCGCCACCGGCGCCGCCATGTGATGCTCAGCGAGCAACCGCTGCGCCGCCTCGACCGAGTGGCTCGCGACGAACTGCTCGAGCTTGGTCAGCCAGATTTCCAAGTATTTACAGTGGCCTGCGGCATAATCCTCGACGTCCTGCGCGAACGTGGAGTGCAATGAACAGACTTGGCTCAGCGTCGGTTTCATCTGCGTCTACCGCATCCGTTCACGAATAATCTGCGCAACCTCGGTTAGCTTAACGCGACTTTGCTCAAGCGTATCGCGATCACGAATTGTCACCGTCTGGTCTTGCAGGGTTTGTCCGTCAACGGTGATGCAATACGGCGTACCCGCCTCGTCCTGGCGGCGATAACGTCGGCCCACGGCGCCTTTTTCATCGTAGAAGACGTTGAAATCTCGTTTCAAATCTCGATACAGTTCGCGGGCAACTTCGGGCATTCCGTCTTTCTTCACCAACGGAAATACGGCCGCCTTGATCGGCGCTATGCGGGGATGAAGTCGCATAACGACGCGCGACTGCAGCTTGCCGTTTTCATCCGGTGCCTCATCTTCGCAATACGCTTCGCAGAGAAACGCCAAGGTGGCGCGGTCGGCGCCGGCCGACGGTTCGATCACGTGCGGCACAAAACGCTCGCCGGTCAGATCGTCACGGTAGCTCAAGTCCTTGCCGCTGCCACGCCATTTGGGCTGCCCGTTCGCGTCTTTCTCGACTTCCAGCGGCCGTGTGCTCGGATCAAGCTTGCCTTCCATATGGCTACGCAAGTCGAAGTCGCCGCGATGCGCAATCCCCTCAAGTTCGCCGAACGAACCCGGCGGCAAGAACGGAAACGCATATTCGATATCCGCTGTGCCCGTCGAGTAATGGCTCAATTCATCCGGATCATGGTCACGTAATCGCAGTTTCTCGGTGGAGAGACCCAATTCGGTATACCAGCGATAGCGGCGGTCGCGCCAATATTGGTACCAGTCGCGCGAAGTCTCCGGGTGGCAGAAAAACTCGATCTCCATTTGCTCGAATTCGCGTGAGCGAAACGTGAAATTGCGGGGCGTGATTTCGTTGCGGAAGCTCTTGCCGACCTGAGCGATCCCGAACGGCACGCGGACGCGTGTGCTGTCGAGTACATTCTTGAAGTTCACGAAGATGCCTTGCGCCGTCTCGGGCCGCAAAAACGCGGCACCTTCCTCGCCGGCCAGTGCGCCCACGTAGGTCTTGAACATCAAGTTGAATTCACGCGGCGGCGTCAGTGTGCCCAGCTCTTTCGCCTCGGGCCCCAGCA
>JAGQPK010000297.1 GCA_020426755.1 Planctomycetales bacterium | reverse complement strand
TGGGACTGTGGTCCGCGGATGATGTTGGCGGCGAAATCTTGTTGAACGGCACGCCCGTCGGCAATGGCCAACGCGGCGGTTTCACGAACCTGAGTGAGTTTGAGATTGCTGGCTACTTGGGCGACACGTTCTTGCCCGGCGTCAATACGCTTGGCTTCCAGATTACAAATGGTGGCGAAGCGGACAACCCGACGGGATTTCGCGTTGAAGGATTGGTGGCCTTCGCTCGTGCGGGCAATGGACTCGCCGGCGATTTTAACGGCAATGGAACGTTGGATGCCGCCGACATCGATCTGTTGTCTGCCGCTGTCCGCAACGGCACGGGTGGTGCAAACTTTGATCTCAACACCGACGGCAACGTCGACGACGGTGACCGTCAGATTTGGATCAATGATCTAAAGAAAACGTATGCCGGTGACGCAAATCTTGATGGCGAGTTCAACAGTACGGACTTCGTCGAAGTTTTTCAGGCGGGTGAATATGAGGACGGAGTTGCCGGCAACTCAACCTGGGCGACTGGCGATTGGAATGGCGATGCCGAATTCGATAGCGGTGACTTTGTTGCTGCTTTTCAGGCCGGCGGTTTCGAGCAGGGGCCGCGCGCAGGTGTCGCTGCGGTGCCGGAGCCATCGTCCATGTTGCTGTTCGCGCTCGGCCTGCTACCGCTGTTACCAGCGCGACGTAAGCGATCGTAGGCGGTAATGAGATCGGCGCCTAACGCCGATCGATTCGAATCGCGACACGCGTTCTCTTGTGGGGCGCGTGTCGTTTTCGTCTGCGTGTATGTCTCGCGGCAAGCGAAGTGTTTCGTGAACTGTTTGATCTTTGGCAGGCCTTCAGTCAACGCATCCGCACCAGGATAAGAAATCTGTGTTTAAGCAACCGTCAACGTGGTCCAGTCGCAGACCTGCTCGTTCTCGCCGGTCGCACGAATCGCGCCGACTGGCGATCGAACCGCTCGAGACACGCTGGGTACTCGACAGCGTCGTCGTCTTTAATGAACTGATGTACCATCCGTCGACTGCGGATGCGCGTGGCGAATGGATTGAGTTGCGCAACTTGTTGTCGGTTGACCTGGATCTTTCCGATTGGTCGATTCGCGGCGGCGTGAACTACGACTTCCCAGTCGGTGCCAAAATTGACGCTGACGGCTACCTCATCATTGCGGCTCAGCCTGAACAGTGGGCTGGTAGTCCCGTCGGTGTTGTTCTGGGGCCGTGGGACGGAGCATTGGCCAACCAAGGCGAATTGATCGAGCTACGTAACAATAGTAATCGCGTCATGGACCAGGTGTCGTATGAGGACAGCGGCGATTGGCCGGTCGCCGCTGACGGGGCGGGTCCCTCCTTGGCAAAGCAAAATCCTTACTGGACGTCGCTCGATGCAAGTAACTGGTCAGCCAGCGTGACCGCCCGAGGGACCGCGGGTACTGACAATACGCCGTCACTTGATTTGACGCCTCGCAGTGCGACGGTCATTGATGTCGAGTCGTCGTGGCGATTTGACGCTGCGAATGTCGATCGCGGCACTGAGTGGCGAGAGCCGACGTTTGACGACACGAGTTGGTCTGCGGGGCAAGCGATCTTCTATCACGGCGTCAACTCATCGGCTGCTGCGGCAGTACGACTCGTGCCGCTGGATCCGGCCGGCGATGGCGGGATCAATTCCGGCGCGTTTTACACTCACTCCATCGATTTCGGCAGCGCAGATACCGGAGCTACCGTCAACGGCGTTTCGTTTGCGCAAGTAACGACCGCCAATCTATTGACGTCCAGCGATTTCACCTGGGCTAACTCGGCAGGTATTCGCTCGCAAGGACGTGCTTCTGGCGTGGCCGCGCTGCCGGGGCCGTTGGCGGATGTGTTTCGAGATTACGTGTCGAACGGCCTGAATACGACCGACAGCACCGTCACACTCTCGCTGCTAGGCTTGACTCCCGGCACTCGGTATGTCACGCGTCTGTTCGCGCGTCGCAATACGGAGACATCGCGGAACACGACGCTTGAGTTCACTAACGGGACCGAGGCCAAGATAATTACGCTGGATCAATCGTCGCCGGGTTTTGATGATCCGGACACGCCTTACGCAATTGAGTTTGAGTTCACGGCGGAAGTTGATCAACTCACGATTACTGCAACGCAACACGATGCCACGCGTCCCTGGTTATGGTTTGGTTTGACAAATGAAACGGTGACACTGACAGGAAATACCGAGTTGCCGGCGAACGTATCGACACAGTATTTGCGACAAGAGTTCAATTATCAAGGCGAAGCAAACGCGGATCATCAGCTCGAACTGAAGCTGTTGGCAGATGACGGGGCGGTGATCTACTTGAATGGTGAAGAGATTCATCGCATCAATATGCCGGTTGGTCCGGTGAGATTTACCACGCTCGCCACGTCGGACACAAGTTCGAACCGCTTGGCAGACTCGATCCAGTTGCCCGCGAACACGCTCAATCTTAGTGGTGTCAATGTGTTGGCAGTCGAGTTGCATCGCGCGACTGCTTCGTCGGATATTCGCTTTGGCGCACAGTTGGAGATTGTTGAAACCTTGCGGCCGATGGTGACTCCGCCAGCCATAGTGCTCAATGAATTGCCGGCCGGCGACGGCGCGACGTGGCTCGAACTGGCCAATCGGGATAGTCGAGCAGTCGATCTGGCAGAACTCCGCCTGGAAATTCTCGGCGGCACGGATCGTGTGGTGGACCTGCCGGATGGCGTGCTGCAGCCAGGCGAATTGCTGTTGGTAACCGTGCCGCCCGGTGTCGACGAGGGCGATCGTGTCGTTCTCTATGAGGCGTCGACCTCGGTTGTGCTCGATGCGCAACGGTTTTTGCAGCGTGCGCTCGCACGCGCAGCCGCACCAGCGGCAACTTGGTTGCGGCCGGCGCGGTTGACTCCGGGCGCCGAGAACGAGTTTGCAATCGAGCAGCGGATCGTGATCAATGAAATCATGTATCACGCGCCGCCACACTATGCAGATGGCGCTTCGCCGTTCGCCGAATCGACGGAAGAATGGCTGGAGCTCTACAATCGCGCGACGGAGAGCATTTCTTTGGATGGCTGGTCGCTTGCAGGAGGTATACGCTTCGACTTCCCTGCTGGTACGACAATTCCGGCGGAGGGATACTTGGTGATTGCCAAGGACGCGGCCAGCCTCCGCGCGAAGTGGCCGGGCATCACTGTACTTGGTGACTTTGATGGCACACTATCAAATCGGAGCGATCGGATCGAGCTGCGTGACGCAGCGGGGAATCCTGCCGACGTCGTCGAGTACTTCGATGGTGGCGATTGGCCCGAGTTGCCTGATGGCGCTGGCGCTTCGCTTGAGTTGACCGATCCGGCGGCGAACAATCAGCACGGCGACGTGTGGACGGCAAGTCAGATCGAGTCGGCGCCTTGGGTGACGGTAACCTACGAAGGTGTTGCTCGTCCGCCGCAAGGTAGCCAAGATCCCACGGAGTGGAATGAGTTCATTCTGGGCTTGTTGGATGCGGGCGAGATCCTATTGGACGATGTGTCCGTCATCGAAGACCCACAGGGTGCCGCGATTGAACGGATGCAGAACGGCGGCTTCGAAGACGGCGATGCTCATTGGCGAATGATGGGTGACCATGGGCAGCACGGCTTGACTCGCGTCGTTGTTGATCCGTCGAATCCAACCAATCACGTGCTACAACTTGTCGCTCACGGTGCTACTGAGCACATGAGTAACCACATTGAGACGACGTTTCTGGACAACGCGCGGATCGTATCCTCCAACACGTATCGCATCTCGTTTAAGGCCAAGTGGCTGTCCGGCTCACCACAAGTGCATTCTCGTTTGTACTTTAATCGCTTGGCCCAAACGTCCGTGTTGCCGATGGCCCAACGTTACGGGACACCCGGCGCAGTCAATTCGAGTCGCATTACGAACGCCGGGCCGACTTACCAAGATTTACGCCACGACCCTGCCGTCCCTGTCGCCGACCAGCCCGTGACTGTTACGGTGAGCGCAGAAGATGTTAACGGTCTCGATACCGTAACACTGTTTTATCGTCGCGACCGACAGACGTGGCAAACGATTGAGATGACCCAGCAGAACGCATCAGCATACGTTGCCACGTTACCGGGCGCACCCGCGGGCACGTTGATCCAGTTCTATGTACAAGGCGTAGATGGTGGCGGCGCGTCGAGCTTCTATCCGTCGGCGGGTCCTGAGTCTCGCGCGCTCTATCGAGTGCAGGAGGTAAATCCGGACGATAGCTCGCGTCACTCATTGCGCATCCTGATGACGCAAGACGACCTGAACGAGATGTTCACTCGTGTCAATTTCACATCCAACGAGCGTCATGGGGCGACGGTCATTTGGCGCGATACCGATGTCTATTACGACGTCGATTTGCGTTTGAAGGGCAGTGGGTTTAGTCGCGGTAGTAATGTCACGGGATTCAATCTGAGTTTTCCGAGTGATCGATTGTTGTTTGGCGAACATGACAAGGTATCAATCGATCGACAAGGTGGACCTTGGGGGCCGGGGGCGAGTCAACGAGAATTGGCGATCAAGTACATCGCCAATCGCGCCGGCGACATTCCCATGATGTACGACGACGTCATCAGCCTGATGGGGCCCAAGGATACGACAGCTACATCCGCACAGTTCTTGGTGGCACGATACGACGATGTGTTTCTCGATTCGCAGTTTGAGAATGGCAGTGACGGCACGCGATACAAGTTCGAACTGATCTATTATTCGACGCTGACGGTCAACGGAGACGTCGAAGGCATGAAGCTGCCGCCCAGTTCCCAGCGCGCTGGAGTCTTTCCGGTGAAGGGCGTGGATATGCCGTACATGGGCGAAGATCCCAATGCATATCGGTGGAATTATTTGATCCGCAGCAATCGTGAGCGCGATGATTACTCGCGAATCATCGCGCTGACCGACGCGCTGCGATCGACCAACAGTACGGTTGGCGGTCCGCTCGACGTGCAAACTCAGGCTGTGATGGATGTGGATCAGTGGTTGCGACTGTTTGCTTTCGAGTCGCTGGCGGGAATCAACGATACGTTCAATCAAGGCTTGCAGCACAATCTGCAACTGTACGTGCGTCCCAGCGATCAACGCGTCTTGGCATTGCCTTGGGATATGGATTTCGCTCTGCACCAAGATACAACGATGTCGATTTACGGTACGGGATCACGCCTGTCACGCACGTTTGCAATTCCTACGAACCGACGCGTTTTCCAGCAGCATCTTTGGGACATCATGCAGACGTCCTACCGCACGGACTACCTGGAGCCCTGGCTGAACCATTGGGCGGAGGTGGCCGATCAGAATGCCACCGCGGCTATTCTCGGCTATATCAATGCGCGGCGGAATTACGTGATGGCGCGACTTGCCCCACGCGTCGAGTTTTCCATCACGACTCCCGACAACAATCAGATTGTCGACGCCACGACGGTGGTGTTGGAAGGTGTCGGCTGGATTGATGTGCGCGACGTCTATCGCAAGGACCAGACGACGCCATTGCCGGTACGTTGGCTTGACAGTGAGCGTTGGCAAGTTGAAGTATCGTTGGATGAAGGCGTAAACGCGATCGAGTTGGTTGCCGTGGATCTGCGTGGCAATATCGTGGGCACATCCCAAGTGCAGGTGACCAGCACTGTCGCGAACCCATTGTTGTCGGGGCTCCGTATCAGCGAACTCAACTATCATCCGACCGATCCGACTGCTGCTGAAATGGCGGCGGGCTGGACGGACGCAGATATGTTCGAGTTCGTCGAGTTGGTGAATGTGGCGAGCGTGCCGCTCAATCTGAACGGTGTGCGTTTTGTCGCTGAGTTGCCTGATGGAAGTACGTCAGGAATCGAACATGCTTTTTCCGCGTACACGTTGATGCCAGGTGCGTCCGTTGTCGTATCGCCCAATCCCGACGCGTTTCAATTTCGCTATGGCGACCAGATCGAAGTCTTAGGGCCTTATGTTGGGCGTCTGTCGAATAGTGGCGAAATGTTGTCAATCGCCGATGGGGCCGGACGCACCATTCAGCAGTTTGAGTACGATGACAACTGGTATCCGACCACAGATGGTGCTGGCGCGTCGTTAGAACTGCGCTCACCCGACACGATGAATGTCGAGAACTGGGGCGACGCCGCCTCGTGGCATCCGAGTCGATCCTTAGGCGGGACGCCCGGCTTTACCGCTCTGCCTGATCTAGATGGCAGCGGCGAGTTGAACGTTGCCGACATTGATCGATTCTGTGCAGTTCTGCCAAGTGGCAACGCGCGCTTTGATTTAGACAACAATCAGGTCATTGATCAACATGACTTGGAAGTGCTTGTGATCGACAAATTGCGTTCGCAATATGGGGACGTCAATTTGGACGGACGCTTCGGCACACAGGATCTCGTGCTGATCTTCCAACGGGGGGAATATGAAGACGATGTCGTCGGCAACTCGACCTGGGCCGACGGAGATTGGAACTGCGACGGAGAATTTTCGACGGCCGATCTGGTGTTGGCATTACAGAAGGGCAGCTTCGATCCATTGGGAT
>JAGQPK010000296.1 GCA_020426755.1 Planctomycetales bacterium | reverse complement strand
CCTAACATCACCAGGAGACTTAACAGCATCAGCACAACGACAATCGGCACCAGCCACCATTTCGGGCTGTGGCAGAGAAAGGCCCAGAATTCCTGTAGCAGTCCTACTGATTGCTGGTCGGCGTGCTGCGCAAAACGTTCGCGTCTTGTTTCAGTATCATCTGTCATTTGAAATACCAGTCAGCGTTGAACACCCCATGCTTAGAACTGCCGAAAATAATCGACCGACTTTCGTTCGCGTTCCTTTCGAATCAACCAGTAGCTAGGAAGACTAGTACGACGGAGCCGCAAGGCGTCGTGCCCGCCAAGCCGTATCAGCATCCCGATTGGCGTCACCAATCCGTAGAAGACTAAGAATAGCGTGATCCGTGACATGATCCAGCCAACGGGCTCGACGGATTTGAGCCACGCCCCATAGATCGGCAACTGCCATGACGGCTTGAGATAGTAAACCACGATGACGACCGCCACGAAGCTAAGCACAGGACTCTGTAAGTTCACGCCGGTGATGTGACGTTGCAGCAAGGTCGAGATCACGAAGCCGAAAAGTCCGAAAAGGACTCCAAACCAGCGCCGTTCAATATCACTAATTCTGCGCATGGCCCGCGTCTCTAATCGAGTTGAAATTGTGATCGGTACGCAGCCCGTTCACGCTCAGTGAACAACGGCTGATCCGCCTTAACAAGAGCGATATTTTCCAGAATCAACACGTCAATATCTGTGTTTAGGAAACAGCGCACGGCGTCTTGAGGCGAACAGACGAGTGGTTCACCGCGCACGTTGAAACTTGTGTTGATCAAGACTGGACAACCAGTCTGCAAGTTAAACTGCTGCAGGATCTGATGCAAGAAAGGTTGCTCCTTCGCGTCCACGGTCTGGATGCGAGCCGAACCGTCCACGTGTGTCACAGCAGGAATATCAGACTTGATTGCCTGACGCCGTTGCCAACCAGGATCTAGTGAACGGTGATTGGTCGCGTTCGTTTGTTGCACCTCCGCACCTTTCACGCCCGCGACGAGCAACATGTAGGGACTGTCCACTGCGGCAGCAAGGTCGAAGTACTCGCTAGCGCGTTCACGCAACACGATAGGCGCAAAGGGGCGAAACGATTCTCGGTGTTTGATCTTCAGGTTCAATTGTCGCTGCATGGTAGGATCACGTGGATCCGCCAGAATACTACGTGCACCCAAAGCGCGGGGACCAAATTCCATTCGCCCCTGCATGACGGCGACCACCTTCTGCGCCTTTAACTGTGACGCAATCCACGCGCAAAGCATCTGCTCAGATTCGAACTGTTGATATGGCAACCGCTGCGATTGCACGTAATCGATGCATTCTTCAGGAGCGTACCGCGGACCAAGCAACACGCCTTCCTGTGAATTCGAATCGATGACCTGTCGCGGTTGTTCCAGCAACTGATGCCAAATCAAACTGGCGACCCCCAAGGCGCCACCTGCATCGCCAGCGGCCGGTTGAATCCAGATTTTCTCGAACGGTCCCTCGCGCAATAATCGACCATTCGCTACACAGTTCAAAGCCACACCGCCGGCCAAACACAAATGACGCTCTCGTGTCACACGTTGAATGTGTCGTGCGGTACGCAACACGACTTCTTCAGTCACTTTCTGAATTGACGCCGCCAGGTTCATGTCGAGCTCGTCGATAGGCGACTCAGGCCGTCTGGGCATTCGCCCGAATAGGCGATGAAACTTGGGCGACGTCATCCGCAGACCATACGGGTAGGAGAAGTAGCGCATATCGAGGCGAAATGAGCCATCATCTTTCAGGTCGACGACATGCTTCAACAGCGTATCGACGTAAACTGGATCGCCATATGGTGCTAGTCCCATCAGTTTGTATTCGCCCGAGTTGACTCGAAAGCCGCAATAGTAGGTGACGGCGGAATAGAGCAACCCGAGCGAATGGGGAAACTGCAACTGATGAGTCAGCTCAATGCGATTGCCCTGCCCTACACCGAAGCTCGACGTCGCCCACTCGCCTACTCCATCCATCGTCAAAATCGCTGCCGACTCAAACGGTGACGGAAAGAACGCACTGGCCGCGTGCGACTCGTGGTGCTCAGCAAACACAAACCGTTTTCGAAACTTGCCACCCAATCCACGTCGCAATTCACGCGGCAGATGCAACTTCTCCCGTAGCCACGCGGGCATCGCGCGGATAAATGAATGCAAGCCACGAGGTGCGAACGCCAGATAGCTCTCCAGCAATCGGTCGAATTTCAGTAGCGGCTTTTCATAGAACCCCACGTAATCCAAGTCACTCGCGTCGATACCCGCTTCATGTAGGCAGTAGTCGATCGCTTGCGCGGGAAACGCGGCATCGTGCTTCTTACGTGTGAAACGCTCTTCTTGAGCCGCGGCAACAATGCGGCCATCGACCAGCAGCGCCGCTGCAGAGTCGTGATAGTACGCGGATATCCCCAGAACGCTAGTCAAGTTGATGCTCTGATGTAGATCTCTGTGTGTGACACAAGACTCGCACTTCACGCGTGGTGAGTTCCCCGTAACACGCCAGCGTCTGTTCCGGGGCTGGTGACAACTCGGCCGTCACCCCGAATTTCCAACTAATGGCTGGCGGCGGTTTGGCAATCTCATGCTTGGAGTTCGTCGACATTCGTACTGTGACTCGTGGCGCGGCTCGAATAGGGGAAACTTTTCAAGAACTCTTTGCCACATCCCCGCAATTCAATGTGCCCGGTCTCCAGTCGTTTGGCAAAGAGACGAATCTGCAGGAACGTCGATGCGACAAATAACAGGACGAGTACCGGTGTGTAGAAAGACTGCTGCGTGGAGACCCAAGTCGTGAACCGGGGCAGCAAAAGCCAACTACACAAGAGCACAGTCGCGCTCCACTGAATCCGCTGACGCCATTGATGACTTCGGCAGATGAAAAATACTCGACGCGCTGCGGGATCAAGCTCGCTTCTGCGCCGTCGCATGTAGTTCAGTACATTTGCCACCACCGCACTCACACATACCACCACGAGCACGGCGACCTCGTTACGATCGGGCAAGGCTTTGATGACGCCGATACCAAGTCCCAACGTTACGACACTCAATAACACCGGTCCGATCCATCGATTCGCTCCTAAAGGAACAACATCAACCTGACGCTCAACAGCTGCCCGGCGATTACAGATCACACATCGATTCGGCAAGTGATGGCCAGACGGCAGGATCACGCAATCACCGCGTCGAATGATGGTCCCCTCATGGTACTCCTCATCCTCTGCCTGCCACGCACCGGTCTCCAGTGGCGCCGCATAGGGGTTCATGCGGGCATCTCGTTCATCTGCATTCGCTGGAGGTCTTTCGTGCGGATTCATGGTCGCTCCACATGCGCCAGAACAGGGATGAAAATAGGTTGGTTGCACGGCCTCGGCAGATCACCGTAGTTTCGGCTACAATGTCTAGCCGTTAGTCAACTGACGACGTTTCGAGCGAGTACGCTCAATTATCATCTCGATGGATCGATTCGTTTTACCGTTTTGTCCACCACAAAGCCATTACGCCGTGACCGCACAAAGCTCTATACCGAGGTGACTCAAGCCGCACGGTTGGGGTTAATCGTCAATGCGCTGCTGGGAATCGTCAAACTGGTGGGCGGCATTATCGGCCAGTCGTTCGCCCTGATCGCTGACGCCGTTAACTCGATCGGTGATGTTATCTCCACCGTGGTGGTGTTATTCGCACTGAAAGTGGCGCAAGCACCGCCCGACGAAGAACATCCGTACGGGCATAGCCGAGCGGAAGGTATCGCCGCGACCAATGTGGCACTCCTGATTTTCGTGTCGGCCCTGCTAATTGGCTGGGAGGCAATCCAACGCCTGAATGTGATCCACGAGATCCCTCCAGTTTGGACGCTTTGGATTGCCGCCGGCAACGTCATCATTAAGGAAGGTCTATACCGATACAAGGTCCGGATTGGCCGCCGCACGGGTTCGGTCGCCATGATTGCCAATGCCTGGGATCATCGCAGCGATGCACTCTGCTCCCTGGCAGTACTGATTGGGCTTTCGACCATTCGGATCGGCGGCGACCGCTACATGTGCGCTGACGAAATTGCGTCGTTGCTAGTGGTCGCTGCAATCATTGTCACCAGCGTCAATCTTTTTCGTCGCAGTGGCAGCGACTTGATGGATGTGCAAGCCGACTCGGAACTCGTTAGTCAGATGCGCGCTACGGCGGAGAAAGTACCCGGCGTGGAATTGGTCGAAACATTCAGGGTGCGCAAATCCGGACTCGAGTATTTCGCGGACATTCATATCGAGGTTGATGCGAATTTGAGTGTCTCGGCCGGTCATCGAATCGGGCATGCGGTCAAGGATCAATTGCTGAACGAATTCCCTGCGCTACGCGATGTGCTCGTCCACTTAGAGCCGCATCCGCACGACCATTCCCTCCTAGGCAATTCAGCCGCGCCGCCTTCGCGATGATCTACGCTTGGTCGAGGTGGCCCGACCATCAGTGCCTAATAACGCAACGCCCAAATTGTCGCAGGCCCATTTAGGCTGCAGCTAAAATCGTTGCGAACGAAACAGAACGCAGGGAGTTCCGCAATTCGGATCGCAATTGCCGCAATTGTCGACAAATGAGGGCAAACAGATTCGATTGATTGCCCGGCTGTCACTAGCTCTCCCGCTCAAGCGGCCACTACTTGTTACTAGTCACTTATTGAATTGGCAAACGCAGTGAATATCCAGGACAAGATTCGAAACGTTGAGTCACTTCCCAGTCCGCCCAACGTAGCGGTTCAAATCGTCCAATTGTGCCAGGATGAATCGAGCGGACTACAAGATCTGTCCCGCGTGCTGTCCTTGGATCCTGCACTTGCTGCACGCGTCCTACGCGTATCCAACTCGGCTGCCTACGCACGAGGTCGTGAAATCACGTCGCTGGACCAAGCGATCACGACGTTGGGATCGCGCACCATCAGCATCGTGGCGTTGGGCTTCTCGCTGAAGGCAGCTTTGCCGTCCTGGAAGCACGAATCGGGCGTTAGCGACGCGACGTTGTGGCGGCACAGCATCGCCACAGCCGTGACGGCTCGCGCCTTGGCAAGACTCTCGCGGTTTGGTGACAACGAAACGGCATTCCTGTGTGGCTTGATGTCGCGTATCGGCCAGCTCTTGATGTATGCGATCGCGCCCGAAGAGTACGGTGACGTCCTGGCCCACGTCAATGGTCGCTTACCGAGTCCCGAAGAAGAATCTGAACACCTAGGAATCACACATCACGAAGCCGGTGCGCTGCTGCTGGAAAAATGGAATCTGCCTAGCACGATTTGCCAAACAGTCCGACACTGGTCCTCACCGCCAACCGACGAAGGTCAGGATACGAAACAGACAAAGCTCAATGCGATCATTGATGTCAGTGATGCACTGGCACAGATGATCTTCAACGACGACAAAGCTGCCGGATTGCAGCGACTGTACATCCAAGCTCACGATCGCTTAGGACTCAGCAGTGGCGAAATCGACCGAATGTTCACCGCCTGCGGAGTTGACTTGCAAGAGACGCTGCAGATCTTCGACGTGGCGTTGAATGAGTCGATCGATTGCGAACGAATCCTGGAAATCGCCCGCCAACAGCTAGTCAATCTAAGCCTCGGTCTGGTCGCCGACCTAACCGAAGAACGAACGCATACGACGAGTCTCCAGGAAGAGAATAAGCAGTTGGCTCGTGCATCACAGGAAGATTCGCTCACAGGCCTGTCCAACCGCCTGTCGCTTGACCGCGAACTAGACACGCTCAGCGAAGCCAGGGCAACAAACAGCGAATCTCTGCCTTACTCGATCATGATGATCGACGTTGATCACTTCAAGTCCGTCAATGACACCTACGGACACGCAGTTGGCGATGACGTCTTACGATCGGTCGGCGCTTGTTTGGCACAGTGTGCACGCGTAACGGACTTCGTCGCTCGCTATGGCGGCGAAGAATTTGCGGTGGTCCTGACAAACGCCGGCCAAGCTGAGGCGTCGAGCGTCGCAGAACGATTTCGTGCCACGATTGAACGTCGTCAAATCGAATACCAGGCGGGCGCGCTGCAAGTAACGGCTAGCTTCGGCGTCGCGAGTTCTGACATGGCTCCCCCAGGAACAGACGCGATGACGCTGCTGAACTTGGCCGACCAAGCCCTCTACCAAGCGAAACATTCAGGCCGTAACCGCGTTGTCACGTATTCGCCCGCCGCAAAGGCTCCGGCGGCTCGGCACGACGCGGAAACACAAGTCTCTGCGAAGTCGTAGTTCGACGGCGCGTAGGTCGCCGTATTCCAGTTCGCCGCGCGTCGCTAGTTCGCCGCAACGCGTTAGCGTCGGTTCTGTCGCGGCGAACAAGAATGATTTCGGAATGCTGATTTCGGATTTCCAATTTTGGAACTGAGAAACCCTGCACGTCGGGTGTTATTCTCCTTCCAAAATCAAAGATCAAAAATCCTCACTCCTAATTCAGGCCCCGTGAGAACCGCGGCTCACGCCTTTCGGCGGACTTGCTCAACCCCAGTTTCTCTGGCGCGACTCGCGAAGCATC
>JAGQPK010000295.1 GCA_020426755.1 Planctomycetales bacterium | reverse complement strand
GATTCGCGTATCGCGCCTTCAACGACTGCGCGATTTCGTTATCGTCTGGCCCTGCCACAGAGGGGAGCAGCCGCCCAGCTACCCGAACGAATAACGGGCCGCACACCAGATGGCGCGGAAGGCGTCGTGCCAGTGGATTTTCTTTCCCTCGGCGTAACCGCGTGGGGAGTACGAAATCGGCAGTTCATGAAACCGCACATTGTTCAGTCTGGCAAGTTTTGCGGTTAGTTCAAGTTCAATGCCAAATCCGTCTTCGCGCAACGTCGGCGCGATTTGATCGACGAGTTGCCGGCGCATCACTTTGTAACAGGTCTCGACGTCCGTCAATTTCAGGTTCGTGCAGATGTTGGACACCCAGGTGACGACGCGATTGCCGGTTTGGTGCCAGTACTTGGCGACCGGCCGATCATTGCCGCTGAAGCGACTGCCGTAGACGACGTCGGCGCGGTCCTCCAAGATGGGGGCCAACAGGAGCGGATAGTCGAACGGATCGTATTCCAAATCGGCGTCTTGGATCAGCACGACCTGACCGCGCACCTGCGCCAAGCCGGTGCGAATCGCCGCACCCTTGCCGCGATTTCGCTCATGGTGAAACACGCGCACGACCCCGGCCTCCGCTAGTTCTGACAGGATGGTGGGCGAGCTATCAGAACTGGCATCATCGACGGCAATGATTTCGCACGGCACGCCCACCGCGAGCACTCGGTCGACCACCGTTCGCAGCGTACGGTGTTCGTTGTAGACAGGCATGACGACCGACAAACGGAAGTCGGCCGGCCAGGGGACGATGCCGAGTCGACGACTGACCGCCGGTCCGACAAGCCGCTGCACGAGCCGCTGAAGGGCACTGCGCTGCTCAGGCGTCAGTTGTGACAGGTGCTCGTTATCAAGCCATCGAGTCACGGCGTCCACCAAGCGATTCGTCTCGTCGGCCGACGTACCCGGTGACGCGTCCGACAGCTCGACGTCCTCACTTGGGCCGACAAGCTCAGAAACTCGATGCGAAGCGGAACATGCGCCATCGGGCCCCGGCGGAGGTGTCGGTTGGCTGGCAGACGAATTGGTCATGAGTGGTCCAGTGTGTGAATGTTCGAACACTTGCTTAGACGAGCTGCGGTCGCCGAGCGATTGTATCGGCGCGCTCCGCGCGTGTCTCGCGTTGTCGTGCACAACACGTCGCGTGTGCGCATAATGAGAGTGACAAACGTGTGTCACTCGTGAGGTCTGCCGCGGCGTTCGATCGCGAGTTTTCCGCAATCCAGTGCGCGAAAAATCAGCGGCGCAGTAGCGTATTTGCACAGTGATTGCAAGAGTTGTGAAACTGAGATGCCGGCGTACTTTTGCGGATTTCTGCGAAAGTAAAAACTTTTGGCAAGGTTGGTTGACAAGACGTCTTCGAGACGCAAAATGTCTGAATCTTGAATGCGACGCGGCAACGTGTGCTGACGTGTTTTACATCTCGGTTGCTGGCAGGCGACGCATTTGATCTATGTTCTCTTCCTTGAGTTGATGCGGCCGATTTCGTGTCGTCGAATGAAGTTCGGCGGACGCCGCAGTGAAATGAACGCTGAGGTCGCGGCCAATTTGATTTGAGCTGGACGACCGAATCGAAACAATCCAGGTGAAATTTGACGGAGACTTTGCGCGCCGACTGAACCACAAGTGCCTGCCGTGCAGATTGTCGCACTCGCTCGCACTCACTTGCACACCTTGTTGGTCGGTCGCAGCATCACCCGTAAGTAGACTTTTGAAATACGACGTGGGAGGTGGCCACCGATGGACTCGAAGACCACCCAATCCGAGACCCCGTGTCTCGCGAAGGCTTGCTCGGATGCAACCTCCCACGTTGTTTTAAAAACGGCCTGCTGCGGCCAGCCCGTCGTGGCGTGATCTCACCTTGGGAAGCAAGCGTCCACATCTTGCGAGCCAATGGTTAGCGATGCCGCAATGTCTAGTGGGGATCGGGTCGAATTTGGGTGACCGAGCGGCGTTGCTCGAGTCCGCCGTGGAGTGTCTTGGAGCGGCGGCCCACACCCGTGTTGTCCGCGCGAGCCGCTGGTATCGCTCTCTGCCCATTGGTGGCCCACCGGGTCAAGCGGCCTTTCTGAACGGTGCCGTGCTGGTTGAGACGTCCTTGGACGCGCCGGCGTTGTTGCAGTTTTCCCAGGCGATTGAGCAACGGTTGGGGCGGCAGCCAAATGCTCCTTGGAGTGCCCGACCGATCGATGTCGACTTGCTGCTGTTCGAATCGACCATCGTAGCCACAAATGAGCTGACGGTGCCCCATCGCTGGCTGGCGGTGCGCCGGTTCGCGCTCGCACCCGCTGCTGAGCTTGTCGGCGACTGGATTCATCCAGTGCTGGGCTGGTCCATCGCTCGGTTACTGCGGCAGCTTGATGTGACCGAGCCAACGTTTGTCGGCGTCGGCGCGACGAGTGCTGTCGCGCGCGAGGTCGATGCCCAACTGGCCACGCTCGTGCCGCAAATCGGCGGGCAGGGCGCCGCGACTTCGTCTGTTCCCAATTCGGCTTCACCGATAGAATGGGTTGAGTACGCTGAGGCGGAGACCACGTTGAGCGGGCGATTCGCGGCGGAGGCGCAGCCGGCTGAGTTGCCACGCGCCGTGATGGTAGTCGCGACGCCCGGAGCTGCCGAACCGCGACAGTTGCTCGATTGGATCGTCGGGGCGAATCGATGTCCGTTCGTCGTTTCCGACGCGGACGACACCAGCGACCAGGTTCGTGAGCTGGTGGGTGCCGTGTTGGCGACCCTGCCGATTGAGGGGGCAACTTAGTGTCCCTCCGAGGCAGTCGAAGGTGAAGTTTTTCAGCGGATTGTGGATACTCCGTCGGCGGAAACGGCTGGAGTTAAAGCAAGCAACTTTGCCCCATCGCGATTGCGTCGATGTGTAGCGAATGGAACGGCGGCCACACTCCGGGCGGCGCTCCCGACAATCAAGCTATGGAAATACACTAGGTTGCCCCGATGCCGTCGCCGACTGTTGTCCACGATCTCGATCAGGCGTATCTCACGATCATGCAGTCGCGTGCCCAAGGAACGAAATGGGGCTTGGTGCCGACGATGGGGGCTTTGCACGATGGGCACTTGAGTTTAGTGCAAGCGGCGCGCGAAACGTGTGATGCCGTCGCCGTCACGATCTTCGTCAATCCGACGCAGTTCGGCCCCGGAGAAGATCTCGACCGATATCCACGCACTTGGGAAGCAGACCTCGCGGCGCTCGAGCAACACCAAGTTGACTTAGTGTTTGCGCCGACGATCGAGTCGATGTACCCTCCGGGCTGTACGACGCGCGTGCGGCCGTCGGATGTGGCCGCCGACTTGGAGGGGCGATTTCGTCCGGACCACTTCGAGGGCGTCGCGACCATTGTGCTGAAGCTGTTTCAGGTCTTGCCCGCCGAGCATGCCTTCTTCGGGCAAAAGGACTATCAGCAATGTCTCGTCGTGCGCGACATGGTGCGCGATCTCAATCTGCCGATCCACTTGAGCTTTCGTCCGACGGTTCGTGAGGCCGACGGGCTGGCACTCAGTTCACGCAATCGCTATTTGAGCGACGTTGATCGCCAGCGTGCGCTCGGGTTGTCGCGTGCGTTGGCAGCCGCAGCGGCTCGTGCTCATCAGGGCGAACGAGATCCGCAGCGACTGGAGGCACTTGCCACGCAGGTGCTCGAGGATGCCGGCGTGGACCGGATCGACTACGTTGCTTTGCGAGATGCTGACACGCTTGTACCTTTGAAGGAGCTTGCTGATCGAGCCGTTATGTTGATTGCGGCACACGTGGGTGCGACGCGTTTGATTGACAACCGCGTGATCTCCGTTGTCGCTTCCGAAGCCGCGTCTCAAGGATGAGCTGATGCGTAGAACTCTGTTTTACATACCCGATCAAATTGCCGGCTGGCCTGTATTCGGCATCGGAATCGCGTTGACCATCTGGCTGATCGTGAGCGTCCTGGCGTTGCTTTATACGGTCCGGCGGCGCGGCTGGGACGGCGAAGCGACAGCGCAGTTGCCCATGATTGGACTGGTCTCCGCAGCAATCATCTGGTTGCTGCCGCGCATCGTTGAAACCGTTGACGCGGCGATTCTGCAAGTTCCACCGGTTGACGCGGCGCGTGGCTTGCCGATTCGCGGCTATGGCATGTTGCTGTTGTTGGCAGTGGTGTCGGGAGTATCTTTGGCCGCCCATCGTGCTCGGCGAGCTGGTTTGTCGGTCGATATAATCATCAGTTTGGCATTTAGCATGGTACTGATCGGTATCGTGGGCGCACGCGTTTTCTTCATTATTCAGTACTGGGACTTGTTGCGCGCACCGACCTTTGCGGAGACGTTAGGCAATTTGTTGAGTGTCGACAAAGGCGGCTTGGTTGTCTACGGATCGCTGATCGGCGCGATGATTTCTCTGGCCTACTTCGCCATCCGCTATCGTGTGCCGCTGTTGCCCCTGGGGGACTTGATTGCGCCGAGTATGGCGCTGGGATTGGCTCTGGGGCGGCTCGGTTGCTTAATGAATGGCTGTTGCTTTGGCGGTCAATGCGATCACGCCTGGGCAGTGACGTTTCCTGCTGGCAGTCCGCCGTACGTTGATCAACTCGGGGCGGGGAAGTTTCACGGCCTGGAATTCGGCGATCAAGCTGACGGTGTCGTCGAGGTTACTGACGTGTTGCCGGGACGACCCGCGGCGATGTCGGGTGTGAGCGTCGGTCAGCGCGTGATGGCCATCAATGGCTATCCAGTGAGCACTGCCGCCGAAGCTCGCGGTGTGATGGAGTCGGCCGCATCACAGCTTGAGCTCACGCTGGTTGATGGAAGTCGCATTGTCGTGCGCGCCGCAGACCTGCCGGCTCGCAGCTTGCCCGTGCACCCAACACAGATGTACAGCGCGATCAACGCGGGGCTGTTGTGCTTGTTGAGTCTTGCTTTGTACCCTTACCGCCAGAAGCACGGTCAGGTGTTGGCAGCTTTGTTGACGGCTTATGCTGTCACACGCTTTCTGTTGGAGATAATTCGTACTGACGAGGGGGGCTTTCTGGCCACATTGACGATTTCACAAAGCGTGAGTGTGGCGATGGGTATCGGCTTGTTGGCGCTCTGGTTTGTTATTCAGCGTCAGCCGAACATCGAAAGTCCTTCCGCGTAGCCAACTTGAGCATCGGTAAAAGTTCTGGGAACTTCCCCAGACGTCTCCGCGTCAAAACTGAGAATCGGCAGTGAACTCGGACCAGGACTGGATTCGCGACACCTTGCAGGGGGATGCAACGGCCTTTGGGCATCTGGTGCAGGCGCATCAGGACCGTCTTTACCGGACGCTTCTGCATGTTTGTGGCAGCAGCCAGGATGCGGAGGACGTTGCTCAAGAGACGTTCATACAGGCCTACAAAAAGCTGTCGGCGTTTGCTGGCAAGTCCGAGTTCTACACTTGGATCTATCGGATCGCCATCAATCTGTGGATTTCGCGTCGCCGTCGCCAGCGGTCGGAGTGCTCGCTCGATGAACTGCGCGAACGACAGGGAGCGGAGCCGCCGGCAGTCGAAGCGGCACCGAGCGGGAACTTGGAGCGGCTTGAGCAGATCGATCAGGTACGGCAAGCGTTGGATCGATTGTCAGAGGACTACCGGACAATCCTGGTGCTGCGTGAACTGGAAGGGCGTGACTACGAACAATTGTCGCAAGACCTTGAGTTACCGCTCGGCACGGTTCGTAGTCGGCTGCATCGTGCTCGATTGGAACTCAAACGACATTTGGAAATCATACTCGGGGAGCAATCGTAGAGCGTAAGACCTATGCCCGATAACAATCACCCATTTTCCGATGAGATGATCAGCGCCTACTTGGACAACGAGTTGACGGATGAGGAGCGTGCGCAAGTCGAAGCATGGGTGAAGCAGGATCCGGCAGCGCTGGAACTGATGGAGAAGTTGGATCAATTGCGGAGCCAACTGCGGGCTGCATTGCAGCAGCCATCGACTCGGCCAATCGATACGCAGTTTACGCAACGCGTGCTGGAAAGGATTCGTCAACAGCAGGAGGTGTCGTCGACGGGCGAGTCGAAACCGCTACGTACCGCCGACACTAGCGTTGAGCTAACCAGGTCACGGGCACGCCAATCTCAACGACGCTGGCGAAGTGCGGCGATCTGGGCCACGGGGCTTGTAGCGGCGTCCCTGTTGCTAGTCGTATTGAATGACAACTGGCATGACCGCAACGCTCGTTTAGCCGAGTTGCCGGAGGTGGCTCCTACAGAGTCCGTCGACAACGTAGGCGGTCGCGAGCATGAAAGCGACGGAGTTCATTCCGCAGCAGAGCCAGATCCAGTGGACGATCGCATCGAGATGAGCGATGTGGCAGGTGCTGATCGTGTAGCTGAAGACTCGCTTGAAAACGACGCGATGGCGGTCGAGGCGATGTCACGACGAGACCGCGGAACGCGTGTGATAGACCATGACGCGACGGGACATGGCATGGCGAAGAGTGCGCCTGTCGAGGCGTTTGACTCGCCACCGCCTCCGTCTAGTGCGAGTGACGACAACATTTCGCAAGTGATCGCCG
>JAGQPK010000294.1 GCA_020426755.1 Planctomycetales bacterium | reverse complement strand
TTGGGCGCCGGCCGCGGTTCCTGAGCGAGAGGGTCACACAACTGAAACGTAAACCGACGCTAACGCGTTGCGGCGAACTAAGAACTAAACGGTGCGCTAGCGTGCGACTTCGAACTAAACGATTCGCTAACGCGTTGCAGCGACCGACCGAATACACTTGCAACTTGTACTTTCCCCAATTATGAATAAGCCTGCCAAACGCCGTGTCAATTGTTCGACACGGCTCACCTTCTGAGGAGTCGCTTAAGATGTCGGTTGTCCGTTTTCGCTTCGGCTGGTTAACTCGTCCATGGTTGCGCGTCGCAGGTTGCGTTGTCGGCTTGGTTGCCGTAGGAACGGCTGGCCTGGCGTCCGCAGAGGAGTTGCATTTTACTCTCGATCCGGCTCAATCGCTTCTGTCCGTCGTCGCCGACTACGACGGCTTTGATCTGATACCGCAAGTGTTTGAGAACAGCGACGGTGATTTGGCCAGCTATAGCGGCGAGCTGATCGTTGAACTTGACGATATCATGGCGCCGACCAGCATCCGTTTTAACGGTGGCTTGGCGCTGGCCGCCAACACCGGGATGTGGCTCCCATCACTCGAAGGCGGCGACGTGGGTGAGCCCGACGTAGAAGGTGATGCGAATCCGGGCGAGCCCGCGTTGGGCAACTACGGCCTCTATCTCGACCTTTCGCTCATCGGCGGTGGCGAGGCTTGGGGAACGTTTCGCGACATGGGGTTCACGGTGCTCACGGAAACGGATGTAGACGTCGCCACAGATGGCACGTTCGCATCCGAACAAGGCTTCCAGTTGGCGCAAGGAACTTGGACCACAACCGTTTCGTCCGAACTGCTGACCGATGGTGGTGGCGTGGATGACATCACGGGCGATGCCTCGTTCAACGAAGCCAGCCCCGGCAAGTACTCGATCGAGGGCAACATTGCGAAGTTGGAACTGCCCGTGTCGCTCTACTTCCCCGCTGCCCCAAACTTTTTGTTCGAAGGCCAATTCGTGGCGACGGCGGTTCTATCCAGCGGCTTGGCCGGCGACTTCAACAATGACGGTGTGCTGGACGCGGCCGACATCAATCTGCTTACCGCTGAAGTCAACGCCGGTACCAACGACGCGAACTTCGATTTGAACCAAGACAATCTCGTCAGCGCCGATGACCGCCTCATCTGGATCAACGAGCTGCGGAAGACGTATGTCGGTGACTCCAATCTCGACGGCGTGTTTGACACAACGGACTTCGTTGGTGTGTTCCAGGCCGGTCAGTATGAAGACGGCGTCGCCGGCAATTCAACTTGGGAAACTGGCGACTGGAATGGCGACACAGAATTCGACAGCGGAGACTTCGTCGCCGCGTTCCAAGGTGGCGGCTTCGAACAAGGCCCCCGCGCGGCCGTGGCCGCAGTCCCCGAACCCGCCGCAGCCCTGCTCCTGCTGATCGGCGCCGGGCTGCTCGCCGTACGGCGAAGGTAGAAATGAATATCGAATATCGAATGTTGAATGTTGAATGTTCCGGACTGTTCAACATTCAACGTTCAACCGACTGAGATCCACGACCAAGTCAGTCGGGGATTTCGTCGGCATGCTCGAGCTATCGCAGGCGGTTCCGATCAGTGCCATTTGTTGCCGCAGAATGGCGAGCTCAAGTTCATCGAAGGCTTGTTCGGATAGATGAGCGAGCTCGGTTTGCGCCAAATTTAGATCACCGGTTTCGATCAGCCGCAGCACATGGTCGTAGCTAGCCAAACGCGGACACTCGGGACAATCCGTAGCATGCGCCCGATGCAACGCATACAGCTCCAGCGGCTGCTCAATACCCCACAGCCGCACCTTGCCCAAACGTTGAGTGACTGCGTCGTGAGCAAGTTGTGCTTGCGTTTGTCCCGAGATCAGGATCGGATACGGCCACAGTCGTGTCACACGTTCGATGCGATTGGCGATGTTAACACATAAGCCACGGGGACCGTACTTGATCCGATGTCGACTCCCAGCATTTCCCACGAGTGCAGCGCCCGTGTGAATTCCTACACCAAGTCGAATTGGCTGGCGAGTTTCCGAGTTCCAGCGTGTGTTAAGCGTTTGCAGGTTTTGCAGTATCTCGAGGCCGGCATGACAGGCCATCTGCGCGTGCGACTGCTGATTCAGCGGAGCGTTCCACATCGCGATGAGTCCGTCGCCGTAGTAATCGACGACAACTCCGCCGTACGACATGACAGCGCTGGTCAACAGATCCATCACGTCGGTCAACAAGCGATACGTCACGTCAGGCGGCAAACTTTCACACAGTGAAGATGAATCACGCATGTCGACGAACATCACCGTGATCTCGCGCCGCTCTGCTGGTAGCTCGACATTCTGTTGAGACGTCAGCCGCTGGACAATCTCCTGCGGGAACACCTGTTGGAGTAATACGCGTTGTCGAGTCGCTTCGATTTCTCGTTGCTGTCGTACGTATCCCGCCGACAAGGCCGATGCAACCAACTGAATCCAGCGTGCTTCGAGCGACCGAATTGCACGTCGCCGATTGTTGCCTTGTTGATGACGAATACCGGCCAGGACTCCGACCACTTCATTGCGATCATTGAACACAGGCGAGGCCAGTTGCGCGGCCGCCAGTTCATCGCTGACTAAGAGTTCTTCGGCAGAATGGTCGCAACCGCACTTGGATCCGGTCGAGCAGCGGAAAACGGTTTCGCGCCGAGCAAACGCCACATCAGCCAATTCGAAATCGAAGACTGCGGAACAAGCCGCGTTGTGCGACGCATGCTGACTTTCAACCTGCCACCCATCCAGCTGACGTGTCATCCAGATGCCAACTTCCAGTCCCCCCGGATCGACCAAGGCATGTACGGCCGCCGCAGTAAATTCCGGTGAACTGGCCGCCAGCCGCTGAATATTGAATAGCGAGGTGAACCAGCGTTCCAGCGTTTGTGGTGACGGCGATGCGGTATCCGCTTCGGGAACGACGCGAAAAACGCTGTCATTAATTCGCTCCAGGAGTGCGGGAGCTGCTATCAAATTGCTGAACGTCTCGGTGTTCATGTGGTCGTTGCTTGCGTTCGATTGAAACAGTTTTGGGGGCGTCATCTCCGTTGCTCAAGGATGGCACTCGTTTGCCAGCAGCGACTGCGATAGCAGTGCCGGTGGCAAATTCACATAGACATGGCCGCGGGATACCGGCACAATCCGACCGGCGGGGGTGCCGAGTCTCTGTGTCTCTTGTAGTGACGAGCAATTACTGGACAAATGACAGCCGAAGCTTTTTTTCAACTCGCCGGTCTCGTGTTGTGCGGAACGGTGCTCGCATGGATGAGCCTTGGACTAACCCACACGGCCCTTGGGCTCTTCGCCTCTCGACGCAAATTCGCGTTAGAACAGCGACTGCTGCAACGTCAAATTGACGCAGCTCAGCGACTCCCTAATCAGCGGCAAGCCGGCTGGGATGGCTGGCGAAAGTTTCGTGTGAAGTGGAAGACACGCGAATCAGACGATTGTTATTCGTTCTATTTAGTGCCACACGACGGCAAGCCACTGCCGCCCTATTCGCCTGGCCAGTACGTCACGTTGCGTCTACGGATCGGCAGTGACTCAAAGGACGTGGTTCGCTGTTACTCGCTGTCTGACCGGCCACGCTCCGACTGTTACCGTTTGACGATCAAGAAGCAACGCCGCGTCGATGGTTCGTTCGGCATTGCCAGCAGTCACCTGTTGGATTCCGTTGCCGAAGACGACATTCTCGACGTCGCATCACCCAAAGGTGGTTTCCACATCAACATGGGCGAGCACCGTCCGGTCGTGTTGCTGGCGGCCGGGATCGGCATTACGCCCATGATGAGCATGATCAATACGATTGTGGAAGAAGGTAGTGGGCGCGAAGCGTATCTGTTTTACGGCGTCCGGCACGGCGGCGATCACACCTTCCGAGAACGACTGGAGACCGTCGCACGCGAGCATCCGAATGTGCGAGTGCTGACCTGCTACTCACGACCGTTGCCGCAAGACGTTGCCGGTCGCGATTTCGATCATGCGTCTCGACTGACGAGTGAACTCGTGCGACAGTCGCTACCTTCCAGTAACTTTGAGTTTTACTTGTGCGGTCCGGGCGAGTTCACAGCGCAGATGCTGGACGAACTGCGACAGTGGCAGGTCCCCAGCAGTTCCATCCACTACGAAGCGTTTGGGCCAGCCACACCGACACGTCCCAAGCCAGCAGCAAACGCGTCAGCGGCCACTGCCGTGACGTTTTCACGCTCGAATTGCCAGGGGCAATGGACCGAGGGACAAACTCTGCTGGAAGTCGCGGAAGCTCAACGCATCCCCATGGAATCCGGCTGTCGAGTCGGCAACTGCGGCGCGTGCATCACGGCCGTCAAAGCGGGCAACGTCGTGCACACGCAGTCCCCCGGCACCGATGTACCGACAGGTTCCTGCTTGCCGTGCGTGGCGATTCCGGACGGCCCCGTGACTCTGGATAGTTAGCCGTGGCCCGAAGCAGAATGCGCGACCTGTCGCATCAGGTGAAAGCCTCATACGGTAGAAGCGAGTGTCGAACAACGTTCCTGAAATTACGTCCCATCGATTGTTCCGGCGAGCGACGACACGTAGCTGTCGGCGAGAGCAAAACCTCAATGAAGAAAACAATGCACTAGTCTTAAGACAAGCCTCAAACTGACCCAACACACAATCCGTCTTCCCGCAGCCGACGTCCATGAGTCAACAGCTACCGTCTTCTTCGCACTTCTTCCATTGCATTCCAGTCAGCACACGCGCTGTCATCTTTGTGACCATGCTACTCGTCTCGACATCACTGATTGGCTCAGAGCCACGTGACATTTCCGTCGATCCGCAGCACGTCGTCGGGGCGGAGAAGTGTTCCAAATGCCATCAATCCGAGATTTCGACTTGGCACCAGACGCCACACTATCAAACGTTCGAGCAACTCCATCGCAAGCCGGAAGCCACGGCGATTGCGAAACGCTTGGGACTCTCCTCCATCAAACGCAACGATACCTGCATTCGTTGTCACTACACACAACAGCAGTCCGGCCGCAAGGTAAAACCCATCTCGGGTGTATCGTGCGAATCGTGTCACGGCGCCGCGGAAGCTTGGATCGAATCCCATGCTGACTACGGTGGCCCGGACGTCACGCGTGAACAGGAATCGGCTGCCCACAAGCAACAACGGCGTGCGCGGGCCATCGCACAGGGCATGCGAAACCCGTCCAACCTGTACCTCGTGGCACAAAGCTGCTTCAACTGTCACACTGCTCCGGACGAAAAGCTCGTCAATGTCGGTGGACACAATGTTGGCACACTGGAGTTCGAGTTGGTCGCCTATTCGCAAGGCAAGATCCGCCACAACTTCGTGCGTACCAATGGCAAGCAGAACGAGGTCTCGTCGCCGGAACGTTTACGTGTCATGTTCATGGTCGGCATGCTAACCGACCTTGAGTACAGTCTTCGCGCAACGGCCAAAGCGACTGAACTGCAACTGTATGGGGTTACGAACGCACATCGAGCGGATCGCTTGCGTAAGGAGCTGCAGGGGATTCAACAGGCGTTGCAGGACCCCCTATTGCAACCGGCAGTCGACGCAGCGACTCAGGTAAAGCTCAAGCTGAACAACGCAGACAAGCTATTCGAAGCCGCCGACATCATCAGCCTGACTGCCTACAATTTCGCCGAGCAACGCGACGGCAGCACCTTGGCAGTCATCGACGAACTGCTTCCACAATCCAATCAATATAAGTAGTTAGACATGTTGCGCAAGGAAGTGCAAGTCGAACGCCCCAGTCGCTGGGACGTCCCGCTCGATGATCAGCTCACGTCAGCACTCGTTGATCGCATGCTGCAGATCCCACCATTCTCGCGAATGGATGCGGATCGTTTTCCAGCCTCATGTCCACTGCGCGGGATCCTGCAAAACGACACTCGGATTGTTTCGTGCAAGCCGGGCGACCTAATCGTTCGAGAAGGCGACTACGGCAACAGTGCGTTTATGCTGATCACGGGTACGGTAGTAGTCACGTTGGATCCGCTGCCGGCTGAGCTGATCGGTCGCCCCAAGCAACAACGGTGGCGCAAGTTCATCAAGCTATTGCGCCACCTGCGTCGTCCACGGTTTGCCGAGGTCCGCCAGGCAATTCACGATGCGACGACTCGCCTCGGGCAACGACACAACGGCGCTCAGACTCAACTATTTCTACAAGACGTCCCGGGGATTCTGAACCGCCATCGTACGCTGCAAATACGCCCTGGTGAGTTCTTTGGGGAGATCGCCGCGTTGGCGCGTACGCAGCGGACGGCCAGCGTGATTGCGACGCACCCCGCACAGTTGCTCGAAATTCGCTGGCAGGGCTTACGCGACCTCATGAAGTACGCGCCCAAGTTGCGGCAACACATTGAAGAGCTCTATCGACAAAACAGCCTCAGTACTCATCTGCGTCAGACGCCCTTGTTCGCTCAACTCGACAAGGCTCAACTCAAGCGAGTCTGTGAGGCGACGCAGTTCGAGACGTTTGGCAACTTCGAATGGAATCAGCCCTACCAGAAACTGCAGCAGGCCTCGATCAACGA
>JAGQPK010000293.1 GCA_020426755.1 Planctomycetales bacterium | reverse complement strand
GAATACGAAGACGAAATCGCCGAGAACTCGACCTGGGCCGACGGCGACTGGAATGGGGACGGCGAGTTTGGCAGCTCCGACTTCGTCCTAGCATTCACCTCGGGCGGCTATGAACAGGGCCCGCGTCTAGCGGTGGCCAGCGTGCCCGAACCGGCGGGCACGACGCTGTACTTGCTGGGCATCTTGGGATTGAGCTGCGTTAGACGCTCGGCAGTCCTTCGGTCAACGCATCGATCAGATCTTGCGTAGTCACTTTACCATCGCAATTCCAATCGCCGTCGGCCCAACTCGCGTCGGCATCGGTTTCGTATTTGCCGATAGTAAAGACTTGGACAAGATCCGTCGAATTGAATACGCCGTCGAGGTTGGCATCGCCACGGCGTGACAGCAACACGTCATGGATCATCGTATCTAGATCTTGTTGATCGACTTCACCGTCCGCGTTGAGATCCATCAAGAGATCGCCGCTTTCCAAACGTACTGCTCGGCAGAGTAGCTCCAGATCGGTCACGTCCACTAGCCCATCGGCATTGAAGTCACCCTCGATTGTCTCCGCCGATGGCTCGACGTGAATCACGATCGTCTGGCTGTCGAAGCGGTCGAGTTGATCCGCAACAGTTCGCGGGTACACACCGACTCGCAATTCCAAGTCACCGACAAAGCCAGCAGGTGGCACAATCCGCACGCGTCCGCTGGCAGCATCCAAGCCAACTTCCAAGTTGCTTCCACCCATAGCGCGAGCGTAGAAGCGATAGGCGTTACCTTCGACATCATGTGCCGCCAGATCGAAAACGAACGGCTTCCCGGCAACGGCCGTCAGCTCGCGGGGTGGATCCACCAGGTACGGCCCGCTGTTGTATGTGTCCGGCTGCACATCTACGGTGAATGTTTCAGTGCGACGCCCGCCCAACGCATCGACCGCCACGACGGTCACTTCCGCCGAACCGCTCATCCCTTCCACAGCAGCAATGCGTAGCAGGCCGCTTTGCGAATCGTCAACCGTCTCGATTGACTCGATGACAATCGGCACTTGCGGCACTCCGCCGAGGCCAAGCGAGGCGGCGGCGATGGCAGCATGAACATCGGCGCCGTCGATCAGTTGCCCCACGATAGAGTTATGAAAGTCAAGCTCACGCATTGGCTCATTCGTTACGAAGAACGCAGAGCGATTGTCGTCGTCGACCAACTTTGAGAGCGAAAGCACGCCGGATTGGTTGTGTTGCAAGTCAGCATGAAACTGATCATCAAAGGGCAAGTCTTTCTGATTCGTCACGCCATTCGTACTGCCGCTGGTCGCGATGAAATGGGATGTAATGCGATCCCACAATTGTCCGTCGTAGCGATCAGCGTCAATCAAACTCAAAAACGACCCCACGACATCCGGCACATATTCGTCGAACAACCGAAAGACCATGTCGCCATAGTCCGCAACGCTAACGCGAATTGTCGTGCCGGCTGGCGCCAGATCGACTGATAACAAATCCGGGTTGCTCGAAGTTACTTCATACTGCAAAGCAGACGAAGTCGACGTCCCGTTGACGGCCAAGAAGCGCGGCGATCCAGAGAGCAACGTGACGTCGTCCAGAGACGGCAGGATTGGCAACGATTGACCGTCACTAACAACATCAATATCGAATGTGCGGGAAGTCGAGTTGCCTGCGAAATCGACGACTGAGATGACTAGTGTGTGCGAACCGAGTTGTGCGATTGTCGGTGTCCAATTGACTGCGCCAGTCGTGGCGTCGATCGTCAAACCATCGAGCGTCGTGCCGAGTTCATAACGAATCGATTCCGTTGCTTCTTCAACGTGATCGATATCGACGGACAAGCTCTGGCCGAGTGTGATCGAAGTTGGAAAGTCGGCGGTCCATTCCGCCGGCGCCTGCCGGTCAAGAATCACGAACAGCGGCAAGGAAGTCTCGCTAGTCTCGCTACCAAGCTGTTGCTGAAGGGTGACCGAATACTGCCCATCGGTTGTCAATTCGTGCTCAACCGTCGCGATGCCGCCTGCGGTTACCGTGGTTGTCACTAGGGTGCCACTGATATCCCAGATTGCGGACGCGCCGGCCTGCAAGGCTTCCGAAGACACTAGAATATTCGGATTATTGGTAAAGAAGACGTCTCGCAACAGCTGCGTGTGTGGCGTACTGATTAACAGCGGCGCGGACGGAGTCGCTAGTGGCGTTGCTTCTACAACAAAGTTGACGACCTGCAGATCCGACTTGTCATACGTGGCGGTGTTGGCAGTTTGCGTCACTCGAAACGTTACGGGCACACTCGTCACCGTGAGGTCATCCGGAATCGACAGCGAGTATTCACCCGTGGCGAAATCAATGCTAATCGACCCCAACGCGGCATGTACGGTCGCTGCATAAACGAGCGCATCGCCCTCAGCGTCGATGCCGTGAATCGAACCGTTGATCGTCTGGCCTGGGGCAATCGTCGCCGCATCGATGTCTGCGAGAAACGGTGCACTATTGGACGTGTCAGGCGTAGCAACCACATGGAACGTCTGTTGAATCGACTCGCCGTCGGCATTCGTCACGGTTACTTGGATGTCGGCCTCTCCCGTGAAACCTTCTGGAGCTGAAAGCCGCAGCAGACCGTTCTCGATGTCACGCTGAATCTCGGCCGACGCGATCTTAACCGGTAACCGGGGCTTCGAATTTGTTACTGGCGTGACGCTAATCGCTGCGCGAACATCTTCACCCTCGACGAGTTGGCCAAAGACGGAGTGATTAAAGTCCAAGTGACGCTGCGGCCCCTCGGTAATAAAGAACTGCGAATCATTCGTATCGTCCCCGGCCTTGGCCATGGACAGTACGCCCGTTCGATTGTGCTGTAGGTCGACATCAAACTGATCGTCGAAGTCACCGAGATTCGAACCGCCGGCCCCTGTTCCCGTGGGATCACCTGCCTGAATCACGAATCCAGCGATCACGCGATGAAAGGTAATGTCGTTGTAGAAGTCCGAGGCGGTCAACGTCTTCATCCGCTCGACCACTCGCGGTGCTTCGTCATCGAACAATTTAAAGATCATGCTGCCATAGTCGGCCACATCCAGATACAAACTGGTGCCCGTGATCAACTCTGCCTTCACATCGGGATTGCTACTCGTCACGTCGAACGTCAGTTCGCCATGATCCGGTGCGAACGCATCCAGAGGCACGTGGAACGGCGAACCTGAACTAAGCGACACGTCGGCCAAGGGCAACATGCTCGGCTCGCTCTGATACGCGACATCACCAGACAACTTACTCGCGAGCGTGTCTAGCGACTGCACACCCTCCAGCCGCGAACCGTCGGCAAATACCCAAGTGGGCAGAATCAGTATGTTGTTGTCGTCGCCGGCCTGACTCGAAGTTCGATCGGCATTGAAGGCCGCCACGTATTGGAGATAGTTTTGTCCATCTTCAAACAAGGCCTTTTGTTCGGTGACTTCTCGCGACCAACTGGCACCGTAGAGCACAGCTCCCTCCGCCGTCAGTGCCTTCGCCAGACTAATCACGTCTGGGTGCGAAACTTCGACGACATTTACTTCTCGCGATTCGAAATGCACATCGATTGGCGGCACCACATCGGCCTCATCAAACGTCTTTACTCCTCGATCCGAGTGAGAAAATGTGAGCGTCGTCTTACCCGCCGCCTCTAGCACTTGAAACGTGATGTGCGCGATGGGTTCGTTGGACGAAAAGTCGACCTCTGCCCCCACATCCGAAATCAGCCCTGGCTGCGACCCATCGAAATTCAGCAGGACGCTAGGTACGCCGTCTGGCGGCTCGACCGAAACCAAGGATAGAACTGCTGGGTCGTAATGCACGTTGACGAAGGCCTGTTGAAATCCGCGTTCGAATGGTGTCCCGGGAGTACTTGGGCGCACATCCATCGCGCGGATTTCCATGTAGAAGACGTCGCCCGGCTTGACGTCGTAGATGCCTCCAGCATGGTTCGTCACGATCGGCGTAAATCGGGCCGCGAAGTTCGAGACCAACCCACCACCGAGAATGGTACCGTTCACCGACAAATCTTGCTCCAGGAAGTCCAACGTCAATCCTGCTTGAGCGACGTTGCCAAAGTTGGTGTCGTCAAAGCCTCCCTTATCGAACTTGAAAACCTTCAAATCCGTGTCGACATCAAAGTCTCCACCTAGATTCTCGGCGGCGGCCCCCGTGAAAATACCGCTCTCACTGACGACCTCCAACGTGCTTAACGGCGATGTCGTGGTTACCGTCAAATTGCCGGTCGCCGCGTTATAGATCAACTCCGTACCAGCGCCCAAAGAGATCGTCAGCTCGTCTCCTTCACCCTCGGCGGGTTCTGCCGCAGCCCAGCCCGGTCGGCTTAGCTCGTTCAGCACCAACAGAGCATCGAGCGGAGACAACGCGCCGTCACCGCTGACGTCGAGCAGCGGACGAGCAATCCCATCATGCGAATCACTGGATGCGCAGTCTTGACCATCGGGCAAGGCGTTAAGCACCAACAACGCATCAATACCAGTGACAAACTGATCTCCATTTACGTCCGCAGGCAGCGTCTCACGCTGGGAAATCACACAACTGGCAAATGCGTCAGCCAGGTCAGCGGCCAACAGCTGCCGACCTTCCAGCAGCTCGGTCTGCAGTGAGTGTTGAGTCGCATTCCGGTGATTAGCGTGGCGAAGTCTTCTCAGCGACGTAGTGGTCTTCATGGTGCTCCCAATTCAAATAGACAATCTGGGCACATTATGCAATTCCAGAGAAATCATGTCCACCATTAAGCGGGGGGAAGGGGGGCGGACTCGTCTTCACGTCGGGGTACGGCATCGGCTATATAACGGTTCGGAAATCTTGAAACTCGCCAAGATCGCAAGGAGTAAGCACCGATGTCGCATTGGAGTTGCTTGATTGGAAAATGGATACTCGTGGCGATCCCGCCAGCCGTGCCAGCAACGCCAACCAGCTCGGAACCGGCACCTGACTCACAGCGTCCTGTTTCGGTGACGACTACAGAACTTAGCGCCGATGCGGACATCGATCTCAACGAGACGACCGCAGACGACGTCAAGCTGACGCCGGGTGAACTGCGGGAACTCGAACGGATCCGCCGCCACGTCGGTCGCAATCCACTCCGAGGTTCCTCGCTGGAACACATTCGGCTCCCTGAATTCGAGAATCGTGGCCAAGCCGATTTCGCAGGGCAGTTGCGTGCCGACTTCGCATCGCCAACGGCCGAGCCCTCAACAGACAACCTGGGCGACGCGGAATCGACCTACCGCCGTCGCAGTATCCGCTCACTTCAACGTCGCCTGGATGCGATCGCGATCGACCTGGAGGAACTCGGCTTGACCGATCAAGCCGAACACACTCAAGAACTCAAGTCGTCGCTTAAGTGAAGATCTAATGAACGCCGTCTGAAACCTTGGTTAATCTCCGGCCAGACAACGACTTCTGCCTTGCTCATTGATTCCACCGCCCGTTAAATCGGGTCGGAATAAATTCGATCGGAATCACTTGACACATGTTGCGCGACGCACATTAAGCATGGCAAAAAAGCGAATTCTGATTGTCGAAGACGACCGAGCGTTGTCCGACATTCTCACGTACAACTTTGAACAGGCCGGGTTTGCGGTCACGGTCGCGAGCGACGGGCAAGAGGCGTTGCGACAAGCGAGCGTCGTCCCCGTCGACTTGGTGTTGCTGGACGTCATGCTCCCGGAAGTCGACGGCATTGAAGTCTGCCGACGGCTGCGAGCAAGCAACACCACCCGCGATGTCCTGATCTTGATGCTGACGGCGAAGTCCGAAGAGGTCGACCAAATCGTGGGCTTCAGCGTGGGCGCCGACGATTACGTCACCAAGCCGTTTAGCGTGAAGGTGTTGTTACAGCGAGTGAACGCGCTGATCCGTCGGCAAGATTCTCGCACCGACGATCGAGATATCCTCTTCAGCCAAGGCATCACCATCGATCGCCAAAGCCACCAGGCCAGTATCGGGACGACCCCACTGCCGCTCACGAAAAGCGAGTTCGCCTTGCTGGAAGTGCTGATGCGCAATCAGGGCCGAGCGTTCAATCGGTCCGAACTGATTGACGCCGCACTGGGTGATGACGCAATCGTGCTGGAACGGACAATCGACGTTCACATCCGGGCTCTCCGGAAGAAGCTCGACGCTCACGCCCATCTGATCGAAACGATCCGCGGCATTGGCTATCGCTTCCACGATGGCCGTGGAAAGCTGAGCGAGGAGACGGAGGGGAATGTTGAATATTGAATGCTGAAGTAATTTGGAGCGATTCAATTCGACATTCGATATTCGATATTCAACATTCGATATTCTCTTTGTCTGTTTAATTTCCTTGACGCCCCAACTTACCTCCGCCACTCGCCAAAGATTGACAGCGTACTAACCGACCATTAGGCTGAACTGTAAGCGAAAAACGGCTTTCTTTTCTTTCCGGCAGTCGGTCGCTCGACCCTTGCGCTCTCTTTAGCCGGCACCGTACGGCTCGCCCCGAGGGCTCAGGGAGCGCTGGGCAACATGGTAACCAGAGAAGGTGGAACCGAGCATGGCATCGTTCACGACGATCTTGATCCGTAATGG
>JAGQPK010000292.1 GCA_020426755.1 Planctomycetales bacterium | reverse complement strand
GCCGAGGCTCTGACCGCTATTGGCGAACGTGCCCGAGCCGTTGTTTAGCCAGACCTGGTTGGCCTGGCTGTTATTGGCCACGAAGGCATCGAGGTCGCCGTCGCCGTCCAGATCACCCAGGCTGACGTCTTTGAAGTAACCGCTACCGAGCGTCTGTCCGCTGTCCGTGAAGACGCCGCTGCCGTTGTTCAGCCACAGCCGATTGTGCTCGCCGGGACTGGAGAGATTCTTGGTGTTGGCGACAAAGGCGTCG
Source organism: Planctomycetales bacterium (assembly GCA_020426755.1). GTDB lineage: Bacteria > Planctomycetota > Planctomycetia > Pirellulales > Pirellulaceae > JAGQPK01. Next base: position 6,332 of record JAGQPK010000292.1, on the reverse strand, counting down.
AGGTCGCCATCGCCATCGACATCGCCCAACGACACTGCCTGGCTATGGTGTGTTCCCAGGCTTTGTCCGGAGTCGGTAAACGTGCCTGAGCCGTTATTGCGCCACACTCCCTTTCCTTGGTTGTTGTTGGTGACAAACGCGTCGAGGTCGCCGTCGCCATCAAGGTCCCCCAGGCTCACATCGGTACTCCGGTGGCTGCTGAGGCTTTGACCCGAGTCGACAAATATGCCCGAACCGTTGTTGAGCCATATTCGTTTGGCCTGACTCCGGTTAGCGACGAAGGCGTCGAGATCGCCGTCGCCGTCCACATCGCCCAACGAGACGGCGACGCTGTTGTGATTACCCAAACTCTGGCCGCTGTCCGTGAAGTTGCCGGCCCCGTCGTTGAACCACACGCGGTTGGGTTGACCATAATTCGTCACGAAGGCGTCCAGGTCGCCATCGCCGTCTAGGTCGCCAAGTTTCACGTCGCGACTGGCTTGATTGCTCAGCGTCTGATCACTGTTGTCAAACAGCCCGCTGCCGCCGGTGACCGCCGTGCGGAACTCCCATACGAAAGGATCGGCATTGTTGGGCGTCGTGCTGGCAATTCCGCTGGTGACGGTCGTTTGCAGCAATTCCCCGGGGTGGAAGTTCGCCGACGGGTCGAGCATCACCGTCGTGCCCGCCGCAGCGAGGCTGGTGATGTCGCCGTTGGCGGAAAGCAGTCGCCCCGACTGCTGGCCGTGAACGACGAAGGTCTGGTCGGAGACTGACGCGCCGTTGATCGTCTCGTCGAAGGTGGCCGAGATGTTTGTCGCGAGCGGCGCCTGGGACGCCGCCGTTGGGGTGGTGCCAATGACCGACGTTAGCAGCGCCCTGGGTTCAAGCTGCTCCGTTGCTGCGTGTTTCCAGTATTTGACACTTCCATGACCGCGGCGCCGACCCGGCCTGCGTTTCGTCTTCTTAGTAAGTGGACTTTTGGGCATCGGAACTCCAGCAATAGCTCGACAGAGACAGTGCGATAACGCGCGTCCTGGTGGGACTGCATCTACCTAGTTGTCTATGCAAAATCCGCGGCCAATAGAGCTCACAAAAATGTTTCCCCAATCCAATTCGTGGTTCTGGTCAGTCATTGACTGACGCGAGATGCCTGACTTTTGTCCGATTGGCACGGTGATCATCGGCTAGGCGGCGTGGAACAGTCCGCTACGGCACGGCGAACGATTCTGGATTGCAGCCGCTTACGCACCGTCCCCACATCAGCGAAAATGCCGTTTCCAGTTGTCGGACCAATCTGGCGGTGCTAAACAGCGGTGCGATTTGACGATTCGCTGCCAGCTTTCCGCGCAACGCTGCGAGTTTGTCGGGCCGCTGTGCCAGCTCAATCGCCAACTGCTCGTATTCGTCGAGACTCCGCACGATCATTTCGGGTATGCCAGCAGCGTGCAGCAAACTTCCTGAAACACGCGAAGCAAACGTCGCTCCAGGGCACGCCAAAACTGGGACGCCGGCCCAGAGGGCGTCGACGGCAGTGCCGTGCCCACAATGCAGTACGGTATCTAGAAACAAATCGGCGTGCCGATGACGCGCCAAATGCTCGGATGTGTCTAGCACGGGTGGTGCAAAAACCAAACGATCTGGATCGACTCCTCGTGCCGCTGATTCTGTTTTGAGGTTTTCCTGTACGTCAGGTTCGTCGCAGCGTTGCCAAAGCACGCTGTCAGGCACTGCGTGCAGGATTCGCATCCACGTGTCGAACAATTCAGGCTCAAGCTTGTCGGCGTTGTTGAAGGAGCAATAGACGAAGCCGCTTGCTCCCAATCCGCATTCACTTCGCGAAGGTACTTGGTCTGCAATGGGCTGATCGCAATCGGTCGGGAGATAGGCATCTGGTAGATAGACCAACCGTTCCGTGAAGTGCTGTTCGTCTCCTGCGGGGGTTACAAAGCGGTCGGTAATGAAGTAGTCGATCCAAGCAGCCCCCATCGTGGCAGGATACATATAGCTGACCTGGACGGGGGCCGGTCGATAAGCAGCGATTTCCGGATTGCCGCCCACCATGTAGCTGTTGATGTCTACCAGGATGTGCACCGCTTCTGCCGCGATACGGTCAGCTGCCATGCGCGGCGGCATCCCGCGAATAGTAACGAACTGATCACAACCCTTGGCGATCCTGCGTCGCAGCGTACTGCCATCGTCTGACGAGTAATCAAACGCCAAAATGCGAAACTTCTCTCTGTCGAAGCGTTTGAAGAGTGCTGCCATCAGATGACTCACAACACAATGACGAAACTCATGGGATAGGAAGCCGATGCACAGCTTATTCGAATTCACAAGTTGAGACGCGACAGCTGGCGTTGCCTTGGAAATGTCAGCAGATGGGAAGATCTGGTGACTGTGCACTCGAGACTCGATCGGTTGCGCGAACGATTTCGCGATGGCGAGGCGCTCTTGCGATGTTATCGGAAATCGCAGACTCGCGAGTGGCCACAGGGGACTCGCTTCACCACGTCCCAGGCAGTCGCGGACGACAGTTAGCAGCTTGTCAATGCACTCTGGTTGGCCTCGCCAATCGCAAGCCCGTCGCTTCGCGTTCTCCAGTGCCGCGAACGACTGATGGAACTCCGGCTCAATCTCTGCGGCTTGCCTGTACGCCTCAGCTGCTTCACGAGGGCGCTTCGTTTGTTCCAGCAGTGAACCCAGGTCGTGCCAAGCGCGAGCGTAGCGAGGACTGTTGCGAAGTAGCTCATTCAGGCGTCGTTCGGCAGTGTCTCGCTGCCCGAGTTCAGCGAGAGCATTTGCCAGGTTGAGTTCAGCCTGTGGATATCCCGGCAGCAGCTTGAGCGACCGATCATACCAGGCGATCGCGTCTTCGTAGCGATGCAGGCGGGCGTAGACGAGCCCCAGGGCATTCGCAGTTTTGGGGTTGTTCGGTGACTTGCGAAACGCTTCCTGGAGCGCTGATTCGGCTTCCTCCAGACGGCCTTGCTGCGTCAGCAGATTGCCGAGGTTGAGAACTGCTTTTGCGTAGTTTGCGTCAAGAGCGATTGCTGCGCGAAATCGCAGTTCTGCATCTGGCCATTGACCGATGTCTTGAAACACCAGACCGAGGTTGTTGTGAGCCGCAGGCTGATGCGGCGCCAGCTCGATTGCGCGACGACCGCACGAAACCGCGTCCTCGAAACGCCGTGCCCGGCGGAGAATCTCCGTGGCGTGCGTCAGGCATTCGGCGTTGTGCGGCGCCGCTGCCACCGCGCGCAGGATCCAGTCGGCAGCGTGGACCGTGTCGCCACCACGATAAGCGATTGTCGCCCGCAGTTGCCAAGCACTTGAATCAGACGGATACCTCGATGTGAGTTCCGCACAAGCCTGCTCGGCCGCGTCAAAGTTGCCCTGGCGACAATGCGCGTTTGCCAGGTTCGCGAGCTGATCGAATGAGCGCTGCATCGTGGTCTCGCGTTGACGGCGTCGCTGTTAATGACTCACAATTTCCTGTGTCGGATTCGAAACAGAGAATACAATGTAGGGACTGGCTGCGTGTATAGGCAGAAGTCTCTGCGACAGAAAAGCGATATCCTCGTACCCATTGAGTGGTTCCAACCGTCCCAGCAGTAAATCTCAATTGATCCAGTTGCAACGCATCTAAAATGGAATCGCCCGACTCGTCCCAAGGACTCATCACGCAGATTCTGAGTAGACCCGACGGCGATTCGCGCGTGGCAGAGGAACTGTTCCCGCTCGTCTACCAGGAGCTGCGGAATCTCGCGGCCGCTCGAATTGCAAAGGAGGCTCCCGGCCAGACTCTTCAAGCGACAGCGCTCGTCCACGAGGCTTACATTCGGTTGGTGGATGCTGACGTTAAATGGGACAGCCGCCGACACTTTTTCGCAGCGGCGGCGAGGTCGATGCGGCAGATTCTCATCAACCGTGCGATTCGCAAACAGGCGAAGAAACATGGCGGTGATCGAGATCGTCAAGAATTTGACGAAGCCATATTCGCCTCTGAACCACCTCCGCAGCAAGTACTGGCGTTGAATGCAGCACTGGAACGCTTAGAGGCTCTCGATGAACGGAAGGGCCAGGTAGTAATGCTGCGTTATTTCGCCGGTTTGAGCATTGAAGACACCGCCGCTGCGATGGGACTATCTCCCGCGACGATAAAGCGTGAATGGCAATTTGCCCGAACATGGTTACATCGCGAAATGACCAAGTGATCGGCCTGCTTGCTGGCAACTTCGCGTTCTAACTATTCTAACTGGCAACTGCACAAACAGGATGGAAAGTGTTCGTTTGCGCGCAGCACGACAGATGGGAACGCCGCCAGTACTTAAGGGTCGGCGATTACCGCAATTCCACTTCGCTCGAAACCAAGTCGTGCGTCGAAGATTCTAATCGTTCCATCCTGCGAGGCGGTCGCGAGTCGCCTACCTTCCGGGGCCCAGGATAGACCTTCCGAGGCGTCGGTGTGGCCGTCGATCTTCAATGTTTGCACGCCGTGTTCAGCGTTCCAAATGCGTAGCGTGTTGTCATCTCGCCAGCTGTGGTCACGCGACGTCGGTGATGCCCGCTTGTGCTCAACTTGCGGATGCGTCTTGCGACCAACTTCCGTCTGACTGGCAGGACTTGGCGGCAAAACAAGTGTTGTCGACCCAGAACAGCGGGGCGGTTTGAGCATCGGTCTGTCCCATCAGGATTGGGATCGACTTTGTGTCGAGCCGCCATCGGCAGTTACCTGTTTCTTGGTCCAAGATGCAAACGCTGTATCCTTGCGGATCGATCACAGCGACGCCGGCGGAGCGTGTTGGTCTTAGTACTTCGCGGCAAATCAGTATCACGTCAAGATTCGACTCGGTCTGGTTGATTGTTTGGTAAATCGGTTCCCCTTGTTCGACGAGACGCGCGTGGAGTCCTTCACGCCGTCGAAAACCTTCGTAAAAATCGTAAAGGTATTGTTGTGTGGGCACCGTGCACCAGTCTTGCTGAGACTGTCGCGGCTCGTCGTGAATTTGTCCTGTGATCTCGATTGGCTTCCCCGTCTGACCAGACAGGAATTGCTGACTGGACCGACCGCCAGACGTGTGCCCGTAGCCGCTAACTATCTGGAGTCGTCCCGCCACCGCGGAGGCTACTCTGTCGTTCGAATCAACTTCCAAGATCAGATCGCGATGGCCGTCGTGATCCAAGTCGTAGCCCGCATCGAATTTGTGAATCAATCCGGGCAGACTACGTGTCCAAACGGGACGTCCATTGGCACCGGACAACAACAAGATCTCGCCGTCTCCTCGCGCCGCGACGATATCGAGAATTCCGTCACCTGTAAGGTCGCCCACCAGCTTGTAGCCGCCCAGCGGATGGATAAGCGACCAGGTAGGAATACCGGAAACGTTGGTTCGTGATTTGATTTCCCTTGCCAAGTCAAGTGGTAGCGTAAGCCGCGACGCTACGAGCAAGAACACGCTGTTGAACTCCGGCTCCATCGTTCGCAATTCGTAGTAGCCCGCGCGGAGCGGCAGGGGATCAAACCGTTTGAACTCGACGGTTGTGGCAGTCGTGTCAGACCGGCCCGGCGACAAGTGAATGAGTTCGGTCTTCAAATACCGTTCAGCTTGCACACTCCCGCGGTTCGCTGCGGAATGGGCGCGAGAAAAGTAAACGGCGATCACTACGGCAACTATGACCACGACGCTGGCAAATCGTGACGCACGATGCAATCGCAGTTGTTTATAACCGGACACTGTGCAAACTCCTTCACAAATTCTCGTCTCACTGACTGGCGCTACGAGGCACTGGGCACCGCCGAATGTAGCATCTCGTAACTAACGCCAACCTGCCGTCAAGCGGGCGCATTTTTTTTGGAATTCGCCCCAAACTCGTTATCCACTGCTGCAGCAAGTTGCCGTCGCGGCTTCAGCGGGCATGACGCCCATCGTTCAATCTCACCTGGTTTCGACTTGCTATTATCACGTTACGGAACGCCGTTGCAGCCGCTCACACACTCTCGCGGAAACGCGAGGTTCGTTGATCGCGTTCGTATGGGGCATGCAGTAACCCGTTTCAAACTCTCGGTTCCTGTCCGAGTCGCCGTCTCCCCAGCCGCCAGTGAGTCCGTGCCGGTGTTGTGGCCTCTCTGGAAGCTCGAAGATCGCCCGGATTTTCGTCACGGACAGATCTTTCCAAGATGGGCCTGACGAGGTGCGCCGTCATGGACTGGCAACGATCGCGGTCGATCTCAAGATACTCGTCGATTATCGACGCCAACATACCAGGAGCAGCGCGAACTCAGTTGGCGAGAAAAGACCGGGGACTCGGCTCGGGGACAAGATCGGTCAGGTTGGCCCACGCCCCGCGGC
>JAGQPK010000291.1:2540-6589 GCA_020426755.1 Planctomycetales bacterium | reverse complement strand
CTGAAGGAAGTCAGCCCGTGGCACTCCGTTGGGCAGCGCCGCAGCCTGGAAGAGGTTGGCCGTGTCGTCGAACGTCGGCTCCGCGATGACTTTTTCGTCGTATTCCGAGATGAATAGCGCCGAGAGCTTCGCGTTGGATGTATAGCGAAAGGGTTCGCACGCGGCAGTTGTTGGGGAGATAGTTGCTCGCTGCAGGCACGTCGCTGGCACGTTGTCCAGTGATCGCCCTTCTCTTCTCTTGTTTCTGTTCAGGCCTCACAGCGATCAAACTCACCCCCGCAGCATTGCTGCACCGATCGAGCGGCGACCTTGCTCACCGGGTCGCCGCTCTTTTTGCGCTAGCACATCGGTAGTTGGTAATTCGTTACCTCAAGTCCCGCGCTGGCGCCGGTTCTGTCGCGACGAGTGCCGAGAACCGCAGCTAACGTGTGATGGCGAAATGGCTGAGGATTTCGGAATTACGAATTTGGATTGATGGATGCGTATGGGATGCTGAGGCTTCTACATGCAAACTCCAGCAATCAACTTTCAGAAATCGGCTCGCAGGCATAGCCAAGTTGCGTGGTACATCAGGGTCACAGGGGGCCAACGGCGTCAGCCGAGCGCCATGGGGCTGACGCGATGCGACAAAACATCTTAGCACCGGGCATTCAGAATCTCCGGCCGTCTTTCTGCTGGGACCGTGACGGCGCAAATGACGCTAATTTAACGATTCAAGCACCTGCGAAAGCGGGTCGGCCTCTGATAAGATGAACGGCCAATTGAAGCGGAGAATTTTGCCCTGAGGCGGCGACTGTGCCGGGCTGATTTGCCGCTTGGCCTGTCACATTTTTTAGAGGTGTTCACCATGATTCGGCTCAGAGTTTTCTCGCGAGCATTCGTTCTCGCTACTCTCGCCTTCGCCAGTACGAATTCCTTCGGTGGCGAAGTGCTAATCAACGGCTCGCTCGAAGCGTCTGCGGCGCCAACCAGTTGGACGCTCGACAATTTCATTAAGGACGAGCCAACCTTAGTCGTGAACGCGACTGAACAGATCGGCGGCGCCGCGTCAGAGTTCGAAGGAGGTCTCGGCCTGTTCCTCCGCCCCTTTGCTGGTAATGTCGGTACGTACGAAGGACTGAACCTGCCCGTCAGCTCAGTCCTTTCTCAGGTTGTCAACATTTCTCCGAATCGAACCTACACCTTCACGGGCAGTGCTTTTTGGCAAGGTGATGGTGATTCAGACACGAACGATGGTTACTCCGGCGGCGTTGAGTTCATGTTGGAGGGGTCGGCATCTGACCCGGACTTTACCGGTGAAGTTCCTTCGCCCACACAGACTTATTTTCAGATGGAGTTCATGGACTCCAGCAGCAACGTGATTGGCGACCCCATCCGACTTGATCTCAAAGACGATGATCAACTGAACGACAACACATGGATGCAGCACGTCGTATCCGGAGTCTCACCAGACAATGCGACGAAGCTGCGTGTGAGTGCCGCAGCGCTCGATATGCTCGATAACTTCAGCGCTCAGTCAGCCTATTTCGATAGCTTCTCACTGCGCGACAACACTAACCCCAATGCCGAACGTTTGCAAAACGCCGATTTAGATGCTGTTGGAGCTCCGTTAGGTTTCCAAATTGAAGAAGTACGCGCGGGCGCCGATACGCTGATCGGCTATCGCGACTTCGCTAACCACACTGACGACGGTCAACAAGGCGTTTGGTTGCGAGCGTTCGCAGGTGGCGACGCCGAGGTCTACCAAATCGTCGACGCATCACCGGGCGGCCAATACGAGTTCACGACGTGGTCAAAGTGGGAAACCGGCTACTCTGGCGGGTTGGACGATCCCAATGTTGTCACGACCATCGGTATGGACTTTCTTGATGCCGGCGGCACCGTCTTAAGCACCGAGGTGTTGGATCTCGTCGAAGCCGGACAGTTCAACGATGGCACGTGGCGCGACTTCAGCCTCACCGCGACAGCCCCGGCGAACACCGCACAGGTTCGCGTGAGTGCCGGCGCAATCGGTATGTATAACTCGGGCGTCAATCCGCAGTCGGCGTTCTTCGATGACTTTTCGCTCATTGAAACGCTTACCGGAATCACCGGCGACTACAACGGCAATGGCGTACTGGACGCGGGAGACCTTGACTTGCAAGGCGCTGGAATTCGCGCCAACGATCCTAATTACGACCTGAATGGCGACGGCAGCACAAACTATGACGATCGCCTGGCATGGCTGCACGATCTGAAGAAGACGTGGGTCGGTGATGCAAATCTAGACGGCGAGTTCAATACGTCCGATCTAGTCGTTGCGTTGACTGGCGGCCAGTACGAAGACGAAATCGCCGGCAACTCGACATGGGAAACAGGCGACTGGGACGGCGATGGTGACTTTACCACCAGTGACCTCGTCGCTGCTTTATCCGATGGCGGCTACGAAGGCGGCGTGCGTCCAGCCGTTGCCGCGGTGCCCGAGCCTGCTTCTTGGACACTGCTGCTAATCGGTCTACTCGGCCTTCGCCGCAAGCGTGCGTAAATTGACCGCTAGTTTGTCACGCGTTGCGGATCGTTAGCCGCAACGCGTTAGCGTCGGTTCGTTCGCCGCAACGCATCCTATCAATTACCCCGAGTCGATTCCCGCGCGTGTGCGTGCTGGCGCCAGCGCACTCACATCTGTACTCTGCCTGCGAAATCAGCGACGACTACCGCGGCCAACGCTCAGCTGCGAACGGATGCCTCCGCCAACCCCGATAGGACATTACCTTCATGCTCGCAGTACGCGCTCTGGTCATCGTCGCTCTCCTCCAACTCACGACCATCGCCAACAGCAACGATCTTGTCGTGGCAGACTTTGAAGGCCAAGCGTATGCTCCGTGGACGACAACAGGCAATGCCTTCGGTGCAGGTCCCGCTGCGGGAACATTGCCCAATCAGATGCACGTCGAAGGGTATCACGGCGAACGGCTCGTTAATTCGTTCTACAACGGTGATGATTCCACGGGCACACTGACGTCCCCCCCGTTTCAAATCGAACGTCGTTACCTTGCGTTCCTCATTGGCGGCGGCAAGAACGAACAATCGCTCGCGCTGCAACTGCTGGTGGACGACAAAGTCGTGCGGAGCGCCACCGGGCCCAATGGCCAGCCAGGCGGCAGCGAGAAGCTTGAGCAAGAGTCTTGGGATGTCAGCGAATTTGCCAATCAGACCGCCGTGCTGCGAATCATCGATCAAGCGAAAGGCGGTTGGGGACACATCAATGTGGACCACATCGTTCAGACGGATACCAAGCCAGCCGGCCCAACGCTGAATGCTGAACGTACGCTGGCTGCGACCAACCGCTATCTGCATCTGCCCATTAAGAACGGCGCCGATAAGCGCAAAGTGACGCTACTAGTGGAAGGACAACAAGTTGTCACCAACGATATTGAACTCGCAAATGACACGGCGGATTGGTGGGCGCCGATGGAGATTGAGAACTGGCGTGGCAAGCAACTGACGCTACGGGTCGACCGCTTGCCGGCCGGATCGGCCGCGCTAAACTTGATCGAACAAAGCGATTCACTCAAGGACGCTGCGGAACTGTATCACGAACCGCAGCGCGGGCAGTTCCATTTTTCACCACGTCGCGGTTGGAACAATGATCCAAACGGCTTGGTGTACTTCAACGGCGAATATCATCTTTTCTTCCAACACAATCCCTACGGCTGGAACTGGGGCAACATGCATTGGGGCCACGCTGTCAGCCGCGACCTGGTGACTTGGCAGGAACTAGGGGACGTGCTGGCACCGGACCGCTTCGGCCCCATGTTCAGCGGCAGTGCCGTAGTTGATTGGAAAAACACGAGCGGCTTTGGTGACGGTACCAAGCCGCCGCTCGTCTTGATCTACACGGCAGCCGGAAATCCAACCGTGCAGTGCATTGCCTACAGCAATGACGGACGCACTTTTACCAAGTACGCAGGCAATCCCGTGCTGCCGGAGATCACCGGCGGTAACCGCGATCCCAAAGTCATTTGGCACGAGCCCACTCAGCGCTGGGTTATGGTGCTCTACGTCGAGCA
>JAGQPK010000291.1:0-2441 GCA_020426755.1 Planctomycetales bacterium | reverse complement strand
GCGGATGGTACGCCTCGTGCGCAAGCAACCTTCAGTAAGCTGAACGTTTATGAATTACGTTCGGCCTGGTCAACGGCTCCGTAGTCGCGTGAAAGTCTCGTACCACACGTGCGACGCGCATTGCTCCCCTTCCCGCCATACTGAACAAGATTGAGGAATGACGATTGGATCTTGGATTGTTGAATGGAGCAACGATGTGAGCTTCAGTAGTACGCTTCCAGTAACACACGTCTCACGACGTTCATCCAACCGATCTATCCGAACGCCGCCTCATGAATGGGCGCTCGACGCACACGTGCAAACACCAGGCGGCCAAGGTGGCGGTTGTCAGCGCGAGCATAAACCAAAGCCACGCGCCGAGCGGTTGCTGCCCCGTGATCCGTTCCCCCACGCTCAGCACGCGCCAACCTACGATGCCGTGCACTAGATATAAGCTGTACGAGATCGCTCCGAAGAACTGCAGCGGACGCCAGTTGCCCCAGCGTGGCAGCTGGCCCAACCGTCCAGCGACAATCAGACTCAATGACGTGGCGATGCCCATCAGTTTGTGAGCGGGCTCGACTTGCTCGGTATCCCAATTGAACACCACGATTCCACACGCCACTGCCGCCCAAAGTTGCCAGGGCACGCGCGCGAACACGACGCCGTAGCTGAGTAATCCCAGTGCGAACAGATACCAAGTATCCAGGCACAATCCATTCGCTTGAAACGCGCCCGAGCCGGACAACACGGCGGGAACCGCAAACGTAGAGATAACCCATGCGGGCGACATTCCCAGCAACATCTCGCGAGATGTGTACGTCTCCGCGCTCGCACTCGATGGCTGCTGCAACAGTGCGGCGTTCGATTCGCGCGCCGAGAACGCTTGTCCCAATCCCACCACGAGGATAAATATCAAATAGAACTGCACCTCATGTGTGAGTGTCCAGAAGACGGGATAGAGATCGCCATAGCCGAACAGCCGCTGTGCGTAGATGACGTGAGCGGCGACCTGCCCCCACGTGACCGTCGGCACATCGGGAGTGGCAAACCAGCCGCGCGAGATTTCGTTGCTGATCAGTACCGCCACGATGGCCACCAAGTAGGGCGGCTCGAGTCTCAACGCACGTCGCCACAAGAAGGTGCGAGTGAACTGCCGATCGACACGGCGATGACGCACGCTGTAAGCGATCACGAAGCCACTGATGACGAAAAACACCTGCACGCCGAGCTCACCCCAGCGCACACCCCAACCGATCACCGGAATTTGCCGCCACATGACCTGTGCGAGTCGATGTCCACCCAAGTGAAACAGCATCACGGCCACGGCGGCGACACCGCGCAAGGCATCGACGAATACCAGACGAGCAACTGCGGGGCCATCCGCAACGGCACCGCTCGCGACTAGTTCGTCTGCCACTCCCGCCATCCCGCTACACTCACTTCACTCATACTCAATTAACAGCCTGCGCGTCGCTACGTGGCGTCCGGGACACACGGACGCAGCCAAACGCGCACTGACATATCTTACTGCTAAATGCTTATACTAGTGCGCTGGCGAAGCCAAGCAGGGGCGTACGCAGTTGCCGTAACGGGTTAGCATCGATGATGACTGCTCAAACCGCGGCTAGCGTCTGGCAGCGGCCCCGTTGCGACAAAGCACTCGTGTCGAGGCGCACCGTTACCCTACTGAATGAGCCCGATGAACCGCGTTGTTCAACTTCCACCGACGTCTGATCCCCTGCCTGATGGTACGATTGCGGGCGGATGGTGGCACGACGACCCTGACGGTCGCATCGTTTGCGACCTTTGCCCCCGCGAATGCCGCTTGAAACCGGGTGACCGTGGCTTCTGTTTTGTGCGCGAGAACCGCGCGGGGCAAATGATCCTGAGCACGTACGGGCGAAGTACTGGTTTCTGCATTGATCCAATCGAGAAGAAGCCGCTCAACCATTTCTTTCCCGGCACAAGCGTCCTGTCGTTTGGCACAGCGGGCTGCAACCTGGGCTGCAAGTTCTGCCAGAATTGGTCAATTTCCAAGAGCCGAGAAGTTCGCCAATTGAGCGACGAGGCGACGCCAACGTCAATCGCACTGGCAGCGCAACAACTTAACTGCCGCAGTGTGGCCTTCACCTACAACGATCCAATCATATGGGCCGAGTACGCGATAGATACCGCGCGCGAGTGCCGTGCATTGGGCGTAAAGACGGTTGCCGTGACTGCCGGTTACATCTCCGCTGCCGCGCGGCCCACGTTCTTCGAGTGGATGGACGCGGCCAACATCGATCTTAAGGCGTTCACCGAATCGTTCTACCAGCGACTAACCTTAACGCATTTGCAACCTGTACTGGATACACTTCGTTTCGTCGCGCGTGAGACAAACACGTGGATGGAGATTACCAATCTGGTGATTCCACAAGAAAACGATAGTGATGATGAGTTTCGTCGCATGTGCGACTGGC
>JAGQPK010000290.1 GCA_020426755.1 Planctomycetales bacterium | reverse complement strand
CTTCAAACACAGCTGGCGTACGACGTTCGAAGGCCTTGATCGCTGGATTCGCATGCGATTGCGCAGCATTCTTCGGAAGCGTGACGGTCGTCGTGGACACGGTCGAGGTCTCGATCACCATCGTTATCGCAACACCTTCTTCGCAGAGCATGGGCTATTCAGTTTAGCAACGGCCCACGCTTGTGAACGCCAATCTGCTCGGCAGTAACGATCCTCTGGAGAGCCGGATGCGGGAGACCCGCCAGTCCGGTTCGGTGGGGGGAGGGCCGCAAGCCAATGCGGCCTTCCTACCTCAATCCGTCATGCTGCGCTACGCGACAAATTATCGGGAACCCCAACACCAGGAAAACCGGAATCCCAACACGGAACAAACAGGAATCTCAACACGGAACAACCTGAATCCCTGCTCCTAGCACACTCGCGACCGTGCTCGGAGATTTACCCTAATCATCTCGTAACGAGTCCACTTTCTATAGCGGAGTCTTCCACCGCCTATGACTTAAGAAACTCGATGAGGTCAGCGGCAAGCTTCTCGCGATGCGTTGCGAACAGACCGTGGGCGGCCCCAGCATACTCTTTGAGCACTGCGTTCGGAATCACCTTCGCAGTTGACCTTGCAGTTGCATCAATCGGCACGGTGATGTCTTCCGTTCCGTGAATGATTAGAGTGGGAACGGTCATGGCATCGAGGTCGGCGCGAAAGTCCGTTGTGCCGAACGACTTCACGCACGCCAAGGTGGCCTTCAAGCTGGCCTGCATTGCGATGGAGCGTGTCCATTGCAGATATTCCTCACTAACTGGTTTAGCCAACATGCCCACGCCAAAAAAGTCCTTGAAGAAGTCACCATAGAAGTGCGGACGGTCTGCCAGCAGGGCTTCACTCATCTGCTCGAACACGTTGCCTTCGACGCCGTGTGGATTGTCGTTCGTCTTGAGCATGTAAGGAACGATAGACGAGATCAGGACGCACTGCTGAACGTGACGACCCGCATGCCGCGACATGAAACGTGCTACCTCACCACCACCCATTGAGAAGCCAATGATGGTCGCGTCGATAGCTTCGGTCGCCGTCATGACATCGCTTAGGTCATCGGACAACGAATCGTAGTCATAGCCGTCGAACGGTTGCTCGGACCGTCCGAACCCTCTGCGGTCATAGGCGATCACGCGAAACCCAGCATCAGCAAGTTGCAGTGCGTGATAGTCCCAGCTATCGGCCGATAGGGGCCAACCATGAATCAGCACGACAGGGCGGCCGCTTCCCCATTGCTTGGCATACAGTACGTGTCCGTCGCGCGTTGGAATCAATGGCATGGTAAGTCTCACTTTGTTCGAAGCGGTAGGTCGTCGTCGGTGAACTCATGAATTATGGTTACGATGTAATTGTCACGGTGTAAATGTCGCGGTGTGACGCAGGGTGAACGTTGAAGTCAGCGCAAGTTCAAGGGGAGGCATGCCCGATTAACCCAGGTCGCCGAAACGCTTAGGCCTCGGTACGCGTCGCGTTAGCGCGTCAGTTTGGTGTGCGAACCGCAACTGACGGGTCTCGGCGACCTGCGCACTGACCGTGTACTAGGCAGTTTGTGCCGCGTGTTTGCCTTCCGCGAACTCCTCGATGGCCTTGTCGCAGAAGGCAGGTAGGTCATCTGGGTTGCGACTGGTTACCAGGCCCTCGTCGCAAACACATTCCTCGTCCACCCACTCTGCCCCCGCGTTCTTCAGATCTGTTTTCAGGCTCGGCCACGATGTTACTCGACGCCCGCGTACCACGTCGGCTTCGATCAGCGTCCAGGGGCCGTGGCAGATAGCAGCGACGGGTTTGTGTTGCTTGAAAAAATCACGTATGAAGTTGACAGAATCATTACACATCCGGAGAGCATCGGGATTTGCGACGCCGCCGGGCAGTACGAGTCCGTCAAAGCTCTCTGCAGCGACTGCGTGGACGGATTGGTCGACTTTGAACTTGTCGCCCTTATCGTAATGATGCATGCCTTGAATTTCTCCATCTTGCGGCGAAACCAAGACAACCTCGGCGCCGGCAGCTTGAATAGCCTGCCAAGGCTGCGTCAGTTCAACTTGCTCAAAGCCATCGGTTGCCAAAAACGCGATTCGTTTGCCTGCTAGTTGCGTCGACATGGAAACGTTCCTCCTTAAAAATTTGTTGAATGTGGTTCAGAAACCGTACGCACGTTTCGTGCCAACGGTAGGGTGAAGCCTTGAACGCGTCGGGGGGACGGCCGCGATATGACCAATTGGAGTTCTTCCGAACCTTGCCGCCGCCGCTCGATTCACTTGCTGCGTGAGTCACAGATTGAAATCCGGAAGCGTCTTGGTAAATTCCAACGTGATCGACGACAGTACTGCGAGTGCCTCTCCCTGGGAGTCTCGTTGGACGATCAACGAACTGCAGTGCGTCGACTGTTTGTATTTCCGGCCGTTGCGTTACTGCTGACTTGAGACGTCTCGCGCAGCCCGTTCGCCCCCAGATCAAATGAAGTCCAACTGAGATCATGTATTCAGAAACTGATGGTAGTCGCAAGGCGATTGGCGATGTCGACGTATTGTTTCACGATGGGCTCTATCACCTGTTTCATCTGGTTCTGCCCAATCATGACTTCATCGCGCACGCGGTCAGCACGGACGCGCTGAATTGGCGGCGGGTGAATAACGCGCTGTTCATCGGTGATCCCGGCAGTTGGGACGATCTGATGTTGTGGACGATGCACGTGTCGCCCGATCCGCATTGCGCGGGACGTTGGCGAATGTTCTACACGGGGTTGTCACGTCGCGATCAAGGCAAGTATCAGCGCTTGGGAATGGCGGTCAGTGATGATCTGTTTCATTGGGAGAAGACGCCAGTCCATTGGGTGGATCATCGCGGGCCGCGCGATCCACAACGCGTAAAGCAGGCATTGCAGCAAAGCCGTTCCACAACCGCTAGTGCTCGGCATTCGATGTTTGATGAAGCGAGCTGCTTTCCGCTCGAACCTGATCCGGCACACTACGAATCGTCGTTGGAGGAAGGTCGCCACTGGATCAGCTTTCGAGATCCTTTTTACTATCACGACGGCACGCATGGTTGGTTGCTCGCGGCGGGACGTGTCAACACGGGACCGATTGTGCGACGCGGTTGCGTGGCGCTCATGGAAGAAGTGCGCCCCAACCACTTCGTCAGTCAGCCTCCGCTGCACCATCCTCGTTTGTATGATGACATTGAAGTGCCCTCGCTGATCTTTGTTGAACAAGATCATTACTTGATTGGCAGTATTCGCGAAGACGCCAAGATTCGCTATTGGCACACAGACAAGATCGGCAATCGTTGGCAAAGTTACCACGACAATGTCTTGCTCGCGCAGGGGAACTATGCGGGGCGTGTTTGTCGAGATGACAAGGGCTGGCTATTGTGGAACTTCTATTCGATGAACCTCGCTGATCGCACTGCGGACAACCTAATGCCACCACCGAAGCGCTTGGTGAAAAACGATCAGGGGTTGCTGCGGGCAATGACCTATGAGGGCATCGAAAACTATCTCCGTGATTCTGTTGACGTAAGGCAAATGCGTCGCTTGATTTCCGGTGAAGAACCGCAGGCACAACTTGGAAGAGTTGAAGACGGGAGGTTGGATCTGGGGTGTGAAGGGGCGTTTCAGGCCTTTGTGTTCGATGAACCACTTGATCACTTCCGGTTTCAGGCCAAGCTCGAGATGCAGGGACTTGGCAAGTGTGGTTTAGTGTTTCGTGTTGATGGTGAGTCGCGGGACGGCTATTACTTGTCACTCGACTTGCACAAAGGCATCGCGCAGTTGCGAGCTTGGGGCACCGACGCTCAGCGTACGGGCGAGCACATGATGCAGTTTCGTTCGCTGCAATCCGGTTTCTGGTACTCCGCCGTACGCACAGGCGCCGACATTCAGTTGATTGCGTTTGGCAGCTACATTGAGCTTTCTGTGGACGGGCGCGTCGTGTTGTCGCTGGCGGATAAGACATTCACCTCCGGTCATCTGGGCGTCTATCTCGAGACGGCTCATTTGCGCGTCTCTAATATTCAGCTGAATCGTCTTGCCTCGCCGAGTCAAACGGACGAGCACCTCACGAGCGGGTAATGGGAACTGTCGCACGACGTGTGAAGTCATGGCGACGAGGTTTGGCGATCGGTGTGGGCGGGCAGGACGCATTTTGTCGGCGAAAGATTGCAATGGCGGACGAGTTCGCGTAGCCTCACGACTTAGGGTCCGTTTCAGCATGACTCGCGGAATGGATCGCCTCGATCCTGACACAGACTGTTGCGACTAACCGTGCGTGTCGAAGACAGTCCGTGCCACTCGCCACCAGGACAATCCGTCATGCCTTCAGCTCGTTCTAGTATTCATCCGGCAACTTGCCAGTTCGCTCGATATGGCGTCCTCACCATTCTGATCGTCATGGCGACCTGCCTGCGGATTGAGGCGCAACCGTATGGCGTGGCCGATCGCGACGCGCCGGGTGATGAGATGATACAGGCCTACTTGGCTGCTACGGCGCGCCAGATCGAAGCTTCTTATGCTGACGACTACGCGTCACTCGAGCAGTGGCAGCAGCAGCGTGAGCAATACATGGCTGAGTACCGGTACATGCTGGGGCTGACGCCACTTCCTGAACGAACGGATTTGGCAGCGCAAACCACGGGCGTGATTGAACGCGATGGCTATGTTGTAGAGAAGCTTCACTATCAGAGCCGACCTGGCTTGTACGTCACGGCAAATCTCTATCGACCTTCGAGTATTCAGCCTGGCGAGCGTTTGCCCGCGGTGCTGTATGTATGTGGTCATTCGAATCGAGGACGCAATGGCAACAAGGTAGCCTATCAGGCACACGGCATCTGGTTGGCGAAGCATGGTTACATTTGTTTGCTGTGCGACACGTTGCAGTTAGGAGAAATCGCGGCGATCCATCACGGTACCTATCGATACGAACGCTGGTGGTGGCATTCACGCGGATACACGCCAGCTGGTGTGGAAGCCTGGAACGGCGTGCGCGGCATTGATTACTTAGTGAGTCGAGCGGAGGTGGATCCGCAGCGGATTGCCGTCACCGGGATCAGCGGCGGCGGGGCGGCCACGTTCTGGGTGGCGGCAGCCGATCCGCGTGTTGCGGTCGCTGTTCCTGTCAGCGGTATGGCTGATCTGGAATCGTACGTCGGCAACCGCGTCGTCAACGGTCACTGTGACTGCATGTTTCTACACAATACGTATCAATGGCCGTGGACGCGCATCGCTGCTTTGATCGCACCGCGGCCGATGTTGTTCGCCAACAGCGATCATGACAACATCTTTCCGATGGACGCTAACGAGCGCGTCATTGGTCGGTTGGAACACGTCTACAGCCTGTATGGGGCGTCTGATCGCGTGGACGCGATGGTCAGCATAGGCGGCCACGCCTATCGACGCGACTTGCGACAGGCTGCTTTTCGCTTTCTCAATAGTCACCTGAAGAACGATCCGAGCGAAATCACCGACAGCGAGATCGACCTGGTTATCGCTGAGTCTGGCAATACGCCGGCCAGGTTTCCGATCGAACCAGAACTGTTGCGTGCCTTTCCTCAAGATGTGGATCTGCCGCGCGACGAAGTGAATACTCGCATTGATGAGTTGTTCGTGCCGCTGGGAAACCCCGCCGTGCCGAATGCGGCAGAGTTTTCGGCTTGGCAAACGACGCTCAAGCAACAACTACACGCGGCCGCGTTTCGCTCACTGCCTGCGCATGTACCGGCTGCCACAATGGTGTCACAAAGCGAAGGGAGCACTCGGCTCATGACTGAGGAGCCCATTGTCATTCCAGTACATGACGTTCCAGCTAGTCTGGCAAATGTCCAGCAGATGATTCTGGTCGTATTGGGCGAAGCAGACGGCGGGAAAACTCCCGAGTGGCTTGTGGATCTCAACTTGCCGCAGGATGCGAATGTCATCCTGGTCGAACCGCGTGGGATTGGAGAAACGCGGTGGACTCGCAAGAATCCCCCGAATTACGTCGAACGATCCCACGTGCTGCTCGGCACGACCGTCGATACGGGGCGCGTCCGCGACATCATGAGTGTGGCGCAATACGTGAAACAGAACGCCCCGCAGTCGACATTACACGTTGTCGGCAAAGGCAGTTCGGCTGTGCTCGCGGCATACGCGGCGCTATGGAGCGACGTGATCGATGAAGTGACGATCGTTAAACCACCAGAGTCTCATATGGAGGTCGATGCGCCGCAGTTCCTGAATATCCTTCGCGTAGCGGACATCCCCTACGTCGTTGGCTTACTCGCGCCTCGCCCGCTGAATCTGGTCGACGTGTCGAAATCCGGGTTTGCTGCGACGAAGCAGATCTACGCCGCAACGGGGGCTACCGTGCGCGACGTTCAAGCGGTGAAGTAGCTTCGGCTCGCCAGATGGCGAACTCTTTTGCCATGTGCAGGATTCAGTTCGCCGCAACGCGCTAGCGTCGGTTCTGTCCTGGCGATTGGTTCGAATTCACCGTGAGAACCGCGGCTAACGCCTAATGGCACTGAGTTGAGTTTCGTGGCAATGTGCCCGGTGCAATGAACAGGAACTTTATGCCCCCTCGCCTCAATCAAGCGTTGCGCGAACG
>JAGQPK010000028.1 GCA_020426755.1 Planctomycetales bacterium | reverse complement strand
CGAAGAATCGGCACCGAAGTCGATCTGTCCAACGCGTTGAGCACCAACGCCGTGAGCCCACGGGCCCATAATGACGAACTGATTGCGACGCGCCATGCGGTCAGTTGATTCAGCGCGAACACGATCAACCAGGTCGATGGTCGTTTTCGAGAATATGTCGTACCAGCCGCCGATATTGAGCACGGGAATCTTCACGTCGGCGTAGCGATGTTGTATTCCGCGTTGTGACCAGTATGCGTCGTGTGTGGGATGCTCGACCCACTCATCCAGATAGAACACGTTCTTGCCAAACTGTGAATCCCAGTTCTGCAGCGGCAAATGGCGATAGGCTTCGGTCAATTGTTGAGGCGAAGTTTGAATCCCACCGACAGAGCTCCCCCAACCAAAAGCCAAGGCCAACTGAAAGGCACCGCCCGGATAACTTATTTCGTCATAGGGATCAGCAAACGGCACAATCGGGACCATCGTTTTCAGATGAGGGCTGGCCAGCGGCGCGGACGCCCATTGTGTCCAGCCGACGTACGAGCCTCCCGCCGTACCGATCTCACCGTTCGACCAATCTTGCCGACCGATCCATTGCTGGGTGTCGAAGCCGTCTTCTGCGTCGTAGCGAAAGGGATCCCACGTTCCCTCGGATTTTCCGCGACCGCGACAATCTTGTGTCACCATCACGAACCCCGCCTCGACGAAACGACGCGCCTCGCCCCAATCCGCGCCCGGTCGACCGTAAGGAGTTCGCATTAGGATCGTCGGGTACTTGCCGTCGGCCTGCGGTCGGTAGACATGTGCGGCCAGCTTCGTGCCATCGCGAGTTTCGACCATCACGTCCGCGTCGAATACGTAGGGCAAAGCCGGCGCTGCCACCGCCGCTTCTTGCGCTACAACCGCCGAAGCCAAGTAACACCAGACAAGAAACACGAATCGAAGTCGACTCACCATCGTTTATCCCCTTGATTAGCCAGTTTACGCGGCGTAATGACACGTGAGAGCGTCTTACTGAACTCATCAGACTCAGATGTGACTGAGGAGTATCGTTTGCTTCTTGAACTTCGCAGGGATCGAATCAGCATTCTTCAGTCTGGCGTGTTCGCCCCTGGTTCATCGAATATTCTCCGCCAGCGAGTTGTCTCTGAGTAGTCCGATCAACTCTTCGGTTGTGAGTTTGCCGGAAGAATCGCTGCCTTCGAGCAGGCTGTCGGCGAGGTCACGTTTGGAGTTATGCAATTCGACAATCTTTTCCTCGATCGTCCCCTTTGTAATCAGCCGGTACACGTTGACCGGTCGTTGTTGGCCGATGCGGTGAGCGCGGTCAGTGGCCTGATCTTCGACAGCTGGATTCCACCACGGGTCCATGTGAATGACGTAATCTGCGGCCGTCAAATTGAGCCCCGTGCCACCCGCTTTCAGACTGATTAGAAAGACATCCCCTTCGCCGTCCTGAAAGGCTTCGACGGCTTCTTTCCGTTTCGCCACCGGCGTCGATCCATCGAGATACAGGTAGGACACGCCCATGTCGTCGAGTGCTTTCCGAAGGATGGCGAGATGTTTGACGAACTGGCTGAAAACCAGCACTTTGTGTTGACCTTCGATGATCTCAGCGATCTTCTCGCGAAAAAGTTCTAGTTTCGTACTTTCAATACCGTTACCGCCGACTAACTCCGGATGGCAGCAGGCCAGTCGCAGTCGAGTGAGTTCGGCCAAAACCTGCAGATGTTGTTCACCTTGTGCTTGCGAATCTTCGGCCGCTGCGGAAATTCGTTCCAGTGCTTGCTGTCGCAATGCTTCGTACAGCGCGGCTTCGGCGGGAGAAAGCTCGACTTCCAACACCGACTCGGTGCGTGATGGCAATTCGGTGAGCACTTCAGATTTGGTGCGCCGCAACAGGAACGGCTGAATGAGTTTCTTGAGTCGGTTGCGGGTCGCTCGGCAATTGTCTCGTTCGATCGGAATGGCGAAGCGGCTGCGAAACTCATCCTGTGAACCGAGCAGTCCCGGCACGATGAACCGAAACAAGTTCCACAACTCACCCAGATGATTTTCCATCGGCGTGCCGGTGAGAATCAGCCGGAAGTTCGCCTGCAACTGCATCACGGCCTGCGACCGCTTGGTTGCTGTGTTCTTGACAGCCTGGGCTTCGTCCAACAATGCCGTTTTCCACTGCACGGCTTCAAAGCGTGCGATTTCCGATTGCAGCAGGCCGTAGCTGGTGATCACGAGATCGCCAGCCTGGATGTCGCTAAAGAATTGATCACGATCGCCGTCGCGAAATAGCTTGGGCGTCAGCGTGGGCGCGAAGCGGCGTGTTTCGTTCTCCCAGTTGAAAGCGACCGACGCCGGGGCAATGACAAGCTGCGGTCCCTCCGAGGCTCGTGCGAGCAGCAGAGCCAGTGCCTGAATGGTTTTCCCCAAGCCCATGTCGTCAGCCAAACATGCGCCGGTGTTCCAGTATGCCAAGCGTTTTAGCCAGGCGTAGCCGTCGCGCTGATAGTCGCGCAAGTTGGCCTGCAGAGTCGAGGGCACTTCGGTTGCAATCGATCCCGCCTCTTGAATTCGCGACAGGTGTGACTTCCAGTGCTGGTCCGTTTTGAAGCCGATATCTTCAATCATTTCGTCAACGACTACGGCGCGAGCCGGGGGAAAACGCAGCTTATTCTTCATGGCCGAACCAAACGCCGCGATATCGGCAATTCGCTGACGCAGTTCCTGAGTGAGTGCGAGATAACGTCCGTCGTCGAGTCGCACAAACCGCGATGGGCTTACGGAGGCCAAGTCCAGCAGCTTCATCAGGTCGATGCTCAGACTACTATCGACCTTCAGTTTGCCTGAAGCAGCAAACCAGTCGTTGTCCCGCCGGACCGACACTTGAAAGTTGGATGCAACCGGACGTCCGGCAATGTCGTGCGTTTTGCCGCGCGGCCACATCACGGTTACCTGGCCCTGTTCAGCCAAGGCCTGCAATTCAGCGACGAATTCCAGCGCATCATCCGACTCGGGGAACAGCCATTCCATTTGATCGTCGCTGACGGTTCGTGTTTCCAGCGAGCGACATTCGCCGAGTAATCGTTGCAGGTTCTGGCGTTCGGCGTTAACGTCACGGGTCGTCGTGAGCGACTTGCCTTCAACGTGAGCCAGCATCGCTGGAGATCCTACGCCCGGCCGACAGAACGGCCCTTTTTCGCCAAATGGCTGCACAAAGAATTCGACGCGCAAACCGGCGTCGTAAGGAGTCAACTGAGCAACAGTCTGCGTTGACGCGCTTACCTCTTCGCCAGTCGAGGGCGCTCCTTCGATATCCGACTGCACGTCGATGACTGACGCCAGCGACTGTGCAACTTTGAAAATTCGCTCCTGCTGATCGGCCGGTAGCGCCGGCATGCCAGCGATTAGCGCGGCGACTTGTAGTTGTTGTTGGGAAAAGCTCACGATCGAATAGCGGTGCGACCCTTCCCTGATTACACACAACGGTTCATCGCCGTCAACCGGTTTGGGTTCGATCTCCAACTTGATCTGCTTGCCGGATTGGTTGATCGTTAAGTGCGGCCGCCCCTCGGAAACTTGGATTGGTTCGTCACGACAGCCAGTCCGGTATAGGTGCGGATGCCCCACCACACCACTGATGAGCTTGACTTCGTCCCACTCGCAATACGTTTCGTTGTAGCCGCGATAATTTCGCTCCGTGTGTTGCCGCAGCGATCTGCAAATAGCCCGATCCTGATCGGTCAGGAAGTCGAACGCCAAACTCTGCCATTGCTCGTAGAGCCGACTGAGACGCACTTTGCGGCCTGTGCCCCAACCTTTGGTAGTGCGTTTCTGAATAAAGGGCGTCAGAGAAATCCAGTCGGTTCCGAAGTCCGCCTCCCAGATCATCCGTTCTTCCGCATGCTGCGTGGCTGGCACTCCGGCCGCGGTCGGCTGACAGAGGTTTTCCAGCGCGTTGAGTCCAGCTTCCCACGCCGGTGCGGCTTGAACTAGATCGACGATGGAGACCGTACTAAGCGTCGCATGAGCGGCTTTTGCCTCTGCCGCTCGTTTATCCGATTTCTTTTCATCTGACATGTGCGCCGCGATTGCGCTAAGCTCGGCGACCAGCCAGTCTAGTTTGCTCTCGCGGTACGCTTGAACCAACTGATCGATCTTTTTCATTTTGACTTGAAACTGATTCGCCGCGAAATACCAGCGCCAGATCCAGCCCGCAACTAAAATATGGAGGGCCGACATCTCCTGCTCGTGAGGAAGAAATAACATGGGGACTAATGTCGGATTGATTTGATGAGATAACGCGACTTCGAGTGGCAGGCTAACCTCGTACCAATCGTCATCCCATTTCTTCATCGTTTTGATGATTTGCTTGAGGTGCACCTGCGACTTCGCCGAGTTCTCCTTGAGCAGCAAGATTCCGTATAGCAACATGGGGAACCCAGACAGATTCGTGCTGCGTTTTTTGGAAGTCTTCCGTTGCCGCTGGTCAGCGGCTTCGAACTGCGCGTGCGCGGTCGCATAGTCGCCCACCAAGAACGCCGCACAGCCAAGAATCTCGGGATGTGTTTCAAAGCGAGCCGCCAACCTTCTTAGAGCCGCGACGTTCCCCTGAGCCGTCAGCAGATCCGTCGCCGCAGCAATGAACGTGCCGGACGGCTTCGGCATTTTGTCGAGCAGATCAGTGGCGAGGGCAGAAATCTGACCGAGGCGTGAACTGGCATCGTTCACCAGTGTCATTGCACAGTGTTTGAAGAAATCCTCCTGCAGTTGCGGCGACAATGTGTCGTACGTGCTCTGGCAGAATGGATCGAGCATGCACGGCCGACACGGATGTTGATTGGTCAGATTTTTCCACTCTTCCCAGTCGTTTGCGTAGAAAGCGAAACGCATATTCCGGAGGATTTTGTCTTCATTCCAGCCGAAGCGAAAACCGTAACTAAAACGCGATCCGGATTTCTTTTGCAGATCGTCGTAATATCCTTTCACGCGTTGAGCAATTCCGGTCGCAAATGCGTCGCGAAACACGTAGTCCTGTAACGCCCCGGCAACATGAATCCGGCCGGATTTGGAGTACCCTTCGCACTCCAAGACCCCCGCTTTAATCGCGGCATCGATGGCGCTCGCATCACTCTTGTAAGTTAGTGCACGCCCATCTGCGTGCTTGGCTCCAACTCGACTCGCCAGTTCGAACAACTTCGATCGGGACATCGGTTCATCGGCCACCGGTAGTTGAACAAGCTGTCGGATCGATGGGTCGATTTTCTCGTACGACTCAATGAGTTGCTGCTGCCGTTTCACGAACTGCGTCATACCTTGCAGACTCCATCCACTCACTCATGTCGAATTGAAGCGCGTCAGGGAAAGCCCTCGATTGTATCCCAGGCTCGTTGCTTGCGAAACAGACGTCAAAACGACAAGTTCAGTCCCGGGCCCGTCAAAGCTTGTCATCCGCCGCGGAGAAGCTTATCATCCGCTGCGGATTGGCTTACAACAATCGGGGGCGGGCCAGGAGCTAGAGACTAGGCGGACTACATCACTTCGGCTTTTTTCTTCGAGATGTCGCACACTGGTGATGAAGTTCGCCGTTTTGGCGTTAGCCACGGTTCTCGTCCAGAAACCGAGGCTAACGCCAAAACGGCGAACCGAAAGTGACGCAGTCCAGCTAGAGAATAGCGAATAGAAGCAGCTTCGGTTCCTAGTTCATAGCAACTTCCATAACGCGGAAACTCTTCATGCTGGCTATTACTTCGTTTCTGTTTTTTACTGCGTTGGTCGCGTACATTTCCTGGTGGTATACGCGACACGACGCGCTCGATACCTCGACGGGCTATTATCTCGCCGGCCGTAGCCTGACCTGGGTCGTTGTGGGCGGCTCGCTCCTCTTAACAAATCTGTCGACCGAGCAGCTCGTGGGGCTCAACGGTGGTGCCTTCAAGGACGGCATGGAGACAATGGCTTGGGAACTGGGCGCCGCCGTCGCCATGGTCGTGATGGCCATTGTCTGCCTGCCGATTTACCTGCGGTGCGGTATCACGACAATCCCGGAGTTCTTGGAGCGGCGTTACAACAAGCCGACTCGTGGACTCGTGTCACTCATCATCTTGATCGCCGTATCGATCAGCGTCTTGCCCTTTGTCCTGTATTCCGGCGCGCTGTTCATGCGAGATGTTTTTGAATTGCCACGCATCCTGCACGTCAGCAACGAACTGGCGTTGTGGATTACGGTCGCCGCAATTGGCATCGTTGGCGGTATCTATGCGATCTTCGGCGGACTCCGCGCCGTCGCCATCAGCGATACGCTCAACGGCGTCGGACTATTAGTGGCCGGATTGCTCATTCCAATCCTGGGCCTGCGCGCACTAGGCGAAGGCGATATCTGGGCTGGTGTCACGCGATTGCAGCAGGATGACCCGTCACGACTGAATCCGATCGGCGATGCGAGCAGTAGCCTACCCGTTGGCACGCTCTTTACCGGCGTCGCGCTGCTGCATTTGTACTATTGGTGTACGAATCAGTTCATTGTGCAGCGTGCCTTTGCCTCGCAAAGCCTACAGCAGGGACAGAAAGGCGTGATGTTCGCGGCGGTGATGAAGCTGCTGGGGCCATTCTATTTGATCCTACCCGGCGTGATCGCCTATCACCTCTTTCGAGACCAGATCGATCCGGAGGGCAACTCGGCCTACGGAACACTCGTGCGTCAGCTGTTGCCTAAGCCGCTCTTAGGTTTCTTTGCTGCGGCCATTTTCGGCGCGATCCTCAGCTCCTTCAATAGTGCACTGAACAGTTGCGCCACGCTGTTCAGCGTCGATCTTTACAAGGGATTCATGCGCCCCCAGGCAACGGATCATGAGATGGTTCGCGTCGGCAAGTTGTTCGGGACAGTGCTGGCAATTGGCGTCATCATCGGCGCGTGCATGATTACCAGTGGCGAAGCGTTGTTTCAACAAATGAAGTCCATCGCCGCAACATTCGACATTCCCGTGATGGTCATTGTGTTCGTCGGCATCCTGTCGAAACGCACGCGTCCTGGCGCCGTTTGGGCCGCATTACTCGTTGGCGTGCTGTTCTACGCCACGATCACGTTCGGCTTCGAAAACAAACTCACCTGGAACACCGCGACCGGACCGCAGGTTTATGAGATCCATTGGCTACACGTCGCCGGTTTGAACTTTCTGTTGATGATGTCAGTGATCGGCGCGTTCCGAGTGATCGCACCACTGCCGACACCGTTCGTGCTGGAGGACACCAACCAAGTCGACACGACCCCGTGGCCGCTCGCTCGACCTCTCGGGGCCTTCGTGCTCTGCTCCGTCGCCGCCATCTACGCGCTGCTATGGATGGCCGCGCGGTAGCCTGCGGCAATGTAAGTTCGCCGTAACGTGTTAGCGTCGGTTCTGTCCCGACGCGAACTCTGATTTCGGATTGAGGAAGTAAGACAAATCGCCTGTGGGTGCATTCACGTTCAGAAATCAGAAATAAAATCACAAATCCGCAATCAAGAATCACAATTCAATGTTCCTCATTCCTGAATCCGTCGACAACGGCGGCTAGCGCGCGCTGGCATCACACTTGCCCATTAGCAGAAGAGATATGGACGTTACGAGTTTCCCAGTACACAATGAGGGATTCAGGCCAAACCGCCGGTCACTACCGAAGCGTGGTGGTGTCCGCTTCACGTAAACGCGATACGAGTACTGAGCAATGGGTAGAAGTTACGAAGTCCGCAAGCTCTCGATGGCCAAAACGGCAGGCCAGAAGTCGAAGGTCTATTCCAAGTATGGCAAGCAGCTTTACGTGATGGCCAAGAGCGGCGGGGCGTCGCCCGAATCCAACCCCTCGCTGCAAGCCCTAATCGAAAAGGCCAAACGCGACCAGGTTCCCAGCCATGTCATCGAAAAGGCCTTAGAGAAGGCCAGCGGCGTTGGTGGAGAAGACTACGCACCGGCGCGTTACGAGGGCTTCGGCCCTGGCAACACGTCGTTTATCGTGGACTGCCTGACCGACAACAACAATCGCACTATTACCGATGTCCGCAATTGCTTCACCAAGACCGGTTCGAAGCTGGGCGCGCCGGGGTCGGTGGCTCATCTGTTCGACCACCTGACAGTCCTGTCGTTCAAGGGCGATAACGGCGATGAAGTACTTGAGGCACTGCTGAGCGCAGATGTCGATGTGACCGACGTGGAAACGGAAGACGGTTATGTCACCGTGTTCGCTCCGGCTTCCGAGTTCAATAATGCGAAGAGTGCCTTACTGGCAGCATTCCCCAACGTCGCGCTCGAAGCACAGGAAATCACCTTCGTACCCCAAACGCGCGTCGATGTGCCGGAAGATGACCGGCCAATGTTCGAAAAGTTTCTGCTCATGCTCAATGACTGCGAAGACGTACAGGACGTTTATCACAACGGCGTGCTGCCGTAAGCATGCTTAAGCAAGGAACGCGAATTGGGGGGTGCTCATACTCCGCTGCTCTCGCTACTCGTACTCGTACTCGAAAGAGATCCCACGCGTTCGGGTCCATTCCAACAATTCAGCTTAGCCGGGATTCGAGTACGAGTGCGAGTACCGCTGCGCTGAGTACGAGTACGATCTTGTGAATGAGAAAAGATCCTCATCCAAACGACA
The DNA here is from genome assembly GCA_020426755.1 of Planctomycetales bacterium. Taxonomy (GTDB): domain Bacteria; phylum Planctomycetota; class Planctomycetia; order Pirellulales; family Pirellulaceae; genus JAGQPK01. Next base: position 8,062 of record JAGQPK010000028.1, on the reverse strand, counting down.
AACCGACGCTAACGCGTTGCGGCGAACTAAGACGGTGTCGTAGTTCCGACATTGCAAAGGCTTGCCGCATCGCGTACAGCTAGTCGATGCACGCTTGTTGATAGTATCGACGCAGCGTACTGCTCGCGAAAAAATAGAAGCCCGTCAAGACCAGGCACTGCACGACCATCATGCCGTTGGCAACCACCGACGCTACTCCGTATACCGAGCCGGCGTTTTGACCACTTGCACCATAGGCAACGGATTCGTTGTGCATGATGCCAATCGTTTGCGAGACCATATAGCTCTGCAAAATCGTGCGACCGATGACGAACAGGATCGCGAACGAACAGACTGTCGCCAGAAAACGAGTTGCGCGAACGTTGCCGGCTAACGTTGCCAGTCCTCCAATCAGCAGCGCCAGTGACAGAGCACCTTGGGCACCTGCCTGAATTAGCTGCACGCCTTTGAGGCGCTCTTGCATATCGGCCATGCGATACAGTGCGTTGCGAGATGCTCCGGATGCCTCGGTTTCCGCCTTAGCGATCAAAGCTTGCTTGCCCATCGCTGCGCTGGCAAATCCACTGAACGCACCGAGCCCGCCAAATGCGCCGAAAGCCAGCAGTAGGAGCGAGAAGACAATGACGCCAGTACGTCTCGGTGCGGCACTTGCCTCGCGCTGATACTGGCTATAGGCCACGGAACCCTCCATCGGTTCCTCAGCATCCAATGCACCGTCTTGAAAGTATTTTGCGGTGGCAAGTTCGACGGTCATGCGGGGCTCCCTGATACTTACGTACGTAGTCGCGATTCTAGATGTGGATCAGTTGCGAGAAGTATCGCCCGATAACAACAAATGCGATTCGGACAAATATCCACAGCGTAGGTCATGAACGATGCAACCGCCGTACGCTCTAACCACGTCAACATGTACGTTGCGAATCAACGACATCCGTTGCCTAATGCACGCTAGCGAGCCGAATCGCCACATACGAGAAATCGCTGGGCTGCCGTCAACACTCTCTACGCGATGCAGACAGGCACTCAGCGTCCGCCTGCACCTTGGAATCACGCCTATTCTGGAGCTCGGTAGACCTCAAACGTCGACAACGTAGGACAGGCGCGGCTGCCCGTAATTCGCAGTCTCACTGCATCGGCAGTAACCGTGTCGGTGCGCAAGATTCTTCGCGGCCCAATCGTGGTACCCTCGGCGATCGTCTGCCATTGCTCGCCGACGCGTGCTTCAACGATGAAAGACTCAATTCTCTGACCCAGCGCGATGTACTCCTGGAGCCGCACTCGATTAAACGTTGAGTCGGCCCCCAGTATCACAGTTATGTCACAGGCATGCACACCGTCGTCGGCCGCCCAATAGGTTTTGCGATCGCCATCGGTCAACTTCTTGGCGTCGAACTGGGAATCATTCCCACGCACGTTCGACGCGGTAACCGTTTTACCTCGAGCCAAATCGTTAGCGAACGTCTGATCGAGCACATTGCGCAAACCTAGCAATCGTTCGACATCGACTTCGTGAAAGTGACCGCGACGATCGGGCGGAACGTTCAACAACAAGTTGCAGCCATTGCCCACGCTGCTGTAGTAAATCTCAAGCAACTGATCGACCGATTTAACACGACCGTCTTCCTTGGCATGATAAAACCACCCCGGACGAATCGAAACGTCAACTTCGGCAGGAACCCAATGCGTACCGTCGGCCTGACCCTGCCCGAGCGCCCGATTGTCGGCGACACCCGGAGCAAATTCGGCGCGGCGCAGCGTGGCCCAATTCGTCGAACTGCCAGCACCACTTTCATTACCTACCCAACGAACATCGGGGCCACCGTCGCTGAATAACACCGCCTGCGGCTGTAGTTGGCGAATGATGTCCCACGTATTGGGCCAGTCGTAGTAGGTCTTGCCGTCGATGCGGCGAGTCTCCCGCGCTCCGCCATAGTAGCCGTCACCGCCATTCGCGCCGTCGAACCAAACTTCACAAATGTCGCCGTAGTTTGTCAACAACTCGCGCAGTTGCTTGCGGTAGTAGTCGATGTAGGCCGGTCGGCCGTACTCGGCATGATTGCGATCCCACGGCGAGAGATACACACCCAGCTTCAATCCATTGGCCTTGCAAGCTGCAGCCAATTCGGCCAACACGTCTCCCTTACCATCCTTCCACGGACTGTGCTTAACGGAGTGTTCTGTGTACTGGCTAGGCCACAAGCAAAACCCATCGTGATGCTTGGCCGTAATGATCAACGCCTTCATACCGGCTGCGCGGGCAGACTGTGCCCACTGTGAGGCATCAAAATCAGTCGGCGCGAATACGCTCGGCGATTCGTCGCCATAACCCCATTCACGATCAGTAAACGTGTTTACCGTGAAGTGAATGAAGCCATAATATTCCAACTCGTGCCAACGCAGTTGTCGCTCTGACGGCAGCGGTCCAAACGGTGCCGGAGGCTCGACGCCGCGCACGACATTGGCCATCAACATGCAGGTGACGAAGAGCCAGCTGTAAGTTCGGTTCATAAACAATCGCACCTCACATGAGTCGTCGATAGAATCAAACTGCGTTCCGCCTGAGGGGTCGGTATCCGCACCCAAAGGACATTTTACCGGTGATATAGGGTCGACGCGAGCAACCTCACGCCTGCCCCTAGCGTGGGCCGTGTCCAATTTTCGCTACGCCACGTGCGTGGCGTTATACCAGCATACCGGCGACAAGTCGCCGGCCTACCGTCAACAATCGCCACGCAATGCATGAAGTTCACCATGTCGACCACGTCACACCGCCCCACGTCGCACACCTGGAATGCATTGCGGTTCATCTGATATAACGACGAGTGACGGCGCACGTATTTCGGCGTGCCACGTCGCCATTCCTGATTCTCAACTTGATCGACAGTACCTGTAATGGAAGATACGTCTGCCAGCCTGCTCGTGAAGCTCGCGTCCGACAGCGACCACACGGCCTGGGAGACGTTCTGCGACGTGTATGCCCCACTGATTTGTACGTTTGCCTGCCGCCGTGGATTGCAGCAGAACGACGCCGCTGACGTCACGCAAGAAGTATTGATCCGTGTCGTGCGTTCAATTCGGACCTTCGAATACGATCGCCATCGAGGACGTTTTCGAGATTGGTTGTACCGCATCGTCAGAAATGAACTCGCGCGCTGGCGAGGCAAGCAAGCGCGGCATAGCAGCGAATCGCTGGAAGATCCCGCCGCCGAAGTAACGGCCGAGTGGAGCGAGTCGTTTCAACAACACATCCTGGAAACCGCCTTAGCGCGAATTCGTGCGGTTACACAGGTGGATGCCTGGCATGCATTTGAGCAGACATGGTTGCTGGGCAAACCCGCACAAGAGGTTGCTCGCGAGACAGGCTGCAAGCTTGAGTTCGTCTATCATGCGAAAAGCAGAACGCTGAAGAAGCTTCAACTGGAAATCGCTCATCTGACCGACGACGCCGTTTGAGCACTTGTGAATACCATGACCGCATTCCGCGCATCCGCTGCTTGTCCTACTGCAACCGTTTTGCACGAATGGCTGTTGGGCCGACTCACGGCAGACGTGGCAGATGACGTCGCGCAACATCTCGATGACTGCCACCTCTGCGTCACTCAGCTCGATGCCATGACGGACGCTCCGGAGTTAAAGCCAGTCCAAACAGCACGACCAAACTTCTCGACTCCGACATCTAAAGCCATCCTGAGTGACGCTCGGCTGGATTCCATCAAGCGTGCGGTGCAAGCGTCAACGCAAACAACTGCGATGCCAGCGTCTGGCCAAGCGAGTGACACCGCACGTCTGGCGTACACGGCACCAACCAGCATTGAACATTTCCAACTTAGCGATCAATTGGGTGAGGGCGCGTTCGGCAGTGTTTATTCCGCCTGGGATACAAAGCTCAACCGGCGCGTCGCACTGAAGATTCTGCGTGCGGATCGGTTGGGGCCACGCATCACGGAACGATTCGTGCGAGAGGTTCAATCGCTGGGCCAAATCAAATCGCCACACGTCGTGCAGATCTACGAGGTCTCTGAAACGCACGATGGCGTGCCCTACTATGCCATGGAGTTGATCACCGGCGGTACGGTCGCAGCATGGTTTGAAAAGCAAGTGGGAAGCGGGACTCCCGATGAGCAAACGATGCGTGCCGCCGTCGAATTGGTACGTGACGCAGCGATCGGGCTCGAGGCGGTACACCGGGCGGGACTTGTACATCGTGACATCAAGCCCAGCAATCTGTTGATCTGTGCTGAGACGGGCAGCGCGAAGCTAACCGATTTCGGACTCGTGGGCGCCGACCAATTCGTGACGGTGACGCAAGCCGACGAAATGCTGGGCACGCCGGCGTATATGAGCCCCGAACAGGTGCAGGGCGGCCACATCGACCGCCGGTCGGACATCTACTCGCTCGGCGCAACACTCTACCAACTGATCACCGGGCAACTATTGTTTCACGGCGCGACACACGCCGTACTGAATCAGATCATGGAACGTGAACCGACGGCACCGCGTCTATACAATCCGAACATTAGCGTCGACTTGGAGAGCATTTGCCTCAAGGCAATCGACAAACGACCGTCCCAGCGTTATGCCTCGAGCCAGGCGCTGCGTGTCGATCTTGAGCGTTATCTGCATGGCCTGCCTGTTACCGCAAAGCCGCTGTCACGACAACAACGCCTAAGCCGCTGGTGTCTCCGCAACCGCGCTTTGGCCGCCGCGCTGCTCGGACTGTTGATTGTGCTCGTTTCGGGCACGATTGTCTCGACGGCAATGTGGTTGGCCAGTGAGCGACACGCTGCGGAAGCGGTGTCAACCGCCGACGCACTGCGTTCAAACCGCGCGCTTCTGCGAGAAACCGTCGCCAGGTTCCAGCATCAAGTGTTATCGAACGATGCGCTCTTCTGGCAAATGGCCCCGTCATTCCGTTCACAGATGTTTCGCGAATTCATCACTTACTTGGATCAGTTTGCGGAATTGGATTCAGACTCGAATACGTCGCCTCACGGTGACACGTCGTTGGCACAAGACTACGTCGACATTGCCAACTGTGCGGTAACGGTGCGTGACTGGTCGGCCGCGAAGGATGCCAGTGAGCGAGCACTGAAGCGGCTGCGCGCAATTGATGACCAACAGGTTGATGACTTACGACGACACAGTAAGGCAGCAGCACTATTGGCGACCGCGCTTAATAAGATCGACTCCGAGACAAATACTTCGCCACTAAATGAGCAAATCAGTCAGCTATACGAGGAATCGCTTGCGGTGGCCGAACGAGCGAGGGCCTTGAGTCCTGCCGATCCGTTCGTCCAACTCGATCTGCTGTCGGCAAAACGTGCAGCGCTCGAAAACAGTTCACATCACGACAGCGTTCCGGAACTGCGGGAGCTCTACGCTGCATTTCGGCAGGCAACCGAAACAGCACCGAAGTCGGATTATCGTGAAGTGAGTCGCCTCGCGTTGCCTGCCGGGGTCGAAGTGGGCTTGGCCTTGGCAGATCGACTCGACGCTCCAGAAAACATCGAGATACTCACGCAGAATGAAGCACTCATCTCGGCGTGGAATGAAATCGAACGCTCCTCGCAACGTCCGTTATACGCCTGCAATCATCTGCGTGGAATGAACTACGCGAAGCTTGCCATGCTACACGCCCGGAACAACGATTGGGCCGCAGCGATCGAAGTCGGTTCGTTGGGACTCGAGCGATACACGCAAGCCGTAACGGACAATCCACAGAACTTCGAGTGGCAGGCAGAGTTGGCGGATTTGGAAGTCCACATCAGCGACTGGTATCGCGCGACCGAGCAACTGGACGCTGCCGATCAGATGCTGGCCAGCGGAATGCGTCATTCGATCAGCTTGCTTCGCAACGATCCTCACCATGAGCCTTATCGAATTGTCGTTATCGAGCTGTTTATCAAGAAGGCCGAGCTCAGCGAACAGCGTGGTCTACCGGATCAGGCAGCGCAAGAGTTCTACTATGCAGCTCAAGACTGCCGCTACTTCGTTAATGACGCGCAGCATCCGCTCAGTCAACATTATTTCGAGCTGCGATTGTGGTTGCTGTCGCAGATCGTGCAGCACCTAGACAATGCGACGCCCTCGACGTTCTCAAGCAACTTTCGCAACTGGGAGTCGAATTATCAACGGACTCTGGCTACCCAGCGCAGCGATCTCGATGCCGCCAAGATGCTCCGCGTGTTAAATGGAGAAGAGAGAATCGTGAGTCGAGAATAGTCTCGAGCGTCCGGTTTTCCCGTCCACGGAGCATTCACCATGCGTAAGAACCGCGGCTAGCGCGGCGAACTTCGTGAAGGACAAGCCGCGCATCGACTGGTCAGCTAGTTCTCCCCGCCCCTCACCGAAGTGAGGGAACAGGGAGTGGGAACACGGCAAGATGCCCCCATACACTAGTTTGCACGTCGCCATACACCATTGAAACCAGCTAGACCATTCGGGTCGAATGAAGGGTCTTCGGTAAGAACGATCGATCCATCAGCCGCAAACCACGCCGTCTGGTCAGAGGGAACGGTTTCGAATTGGCCATTAAATGGATTCTGCTCGACGCTGGTACCACGGATGTATTGGACAAAATCCTCAAATACCGCGTCACGACTTTCACTCAGCGCCTGTTGAGCGGTGCTGTATGAGTTCCATTGGCTTTGGGCGTTGATCGTGATGCCGTGAATCTGAGCACGAAAGTTCTCGACGGAAATGTACCAGCCCGCGTCAAGTTGCGTGCTGCGAGCAATCATGCGAAGCGTCGGTAGCATTGCATTGAATTGATCAGTTGGTGCCCAGGTGCGTTCCAATCCATAGAGCCCCCAGTTCACCGTGTTACCGAGCGTCGTGTACTGGTAGGTGGCGTACGTGACGTCAGTAATTGAACGGCCGCCAACGGTGTACGTGCCCCGGATTTCAATGGCATCATACTGACGTGTGATGCCGGCGAAATCCATGTATTCACGCAACACGTCGTCGGCTCGTGTCATCGCAGTGATAAATTCGGGCACCCGGCGCACCGAGGTAACTTGGTAGTCAGCGTGTTCGGCACGCAGATGTGGCAGAATGATTTCATTCGTATGTTGCAGTCCATCACGGACTCGCCAAAGGACGTTGCCATAATACAATTCACCCTCGGGTACGGGCAGCGGACTGTTGATCCAGGCATACAATGCATCTGACGTGGCAGTCGCGGCACCATACATTCGATCTGCCGATTCGGTTTGGAAGTCGGCGTAACGAGCCAGAGACGGAATTGGGTTGTAGTCAATATTGCTGCTGAGCGACCAGCCCTGAGGTACAAGAACGCGAGCCGCAATCCGATTGGCAAACGAGTTAGTATCGTAAATCGCCTGGCGAGACATAACCCAAGGTTGCGATTGGGGTTCGGCGGGCTTGCCGTAACGCCCCGTCTGAAAGGCTGCCACAAGATCGCCGGAGTCGAAACGTTGGTTGTTGTCCCAATCCCCTTGAGCCCAAGTGGCGTCCGCGTCAATGTGATATTTGCCAGCTTGAAACACCTGAACTAGATCGCCACTATCAAACACGCCATCCAGGTTCGCATCGCCAGCAAACGCCAGCAACTGGCGGCCCTCAAGCTGCTCAAATCCGCCGCCGAACACCCGATATGTGTTTGTGCGTTTCGCTCGGTTAGGTACTCGCACTGAATTCATCGAGCAATGCCCTCGGTCGTAGGTAAGCCGGGCACGTCCGCCCCCTGCGTCGCATGCGGCCATAAGAGATTACCCAAGTCGGGTCAGGTTCTCGCAAGCAAAATTGGAAAATCGTTTTTAATGACGATTTTGGGGTCGCCAGCAGAGTCAGCAATCCGGCCACGATCCGTCAAATGTCGTTAACGCGACATGCGTGACCGCGCCCCCTCACACCGGCGATATATCGCCGGCCTACCGCCAACAATCGCTACACGATGGCAATTCAACATTCGAAACAGCACTCCTCATTCCTTATTCCACACTCCTCATTCCTCATTCCTCATTCATCATTCAACATTCGATATTCGATATTCGATATTCAGCATTCGACACCTGCCCTCATTACCCCATCCAGCCTAGCC
>JAGQPK010000289.1 GCA_020426755.1 Planctomycetales bacterium | reverse complement strand
TCACCGAGCGTCCCACCCGCTTCCAGGCATGGAAGCCCTGCACCATCGAGGCGTCCGGCCGTTGTCGGAGTATCAGCAAGCAGTTCCGAAAACTGTATTGCGGAAACCGCCCCATAACATCAAGTAGTTGCTCAAGCCGCGCCGAGCGCCCCTCAGCCAACGCAACATGCAGTTCATCCAATCCAGTCTTCACTAAGTCAGCAATTTCATCTTTCTTCATCGTCGTTCCTCACGGAAGTCGCCACGTTCCGACATCGCAGCGAAGTGTCATTCGGTAAGCCTGTCGGCGGCCAGAACGACACATGCACGGCATGTCAAGGTGGAGCCTTTCGCGCAGCGAAAGCAGCAGTGAGGGCCAGAGCGCAGCGCCGGCCCGAACGGACCTTGACGCCGTGACATGATGAGGAATGCCGCAGACGAGAAGAAGTCCTTGGCCGATACAGCCCGGGTGGAGTTCCGACGATACACTCCGCGACACCGCATTCGGCTGCAGGCTGAGTTTGACTGCATTCCTGCGTCGCACCTTTGCCGGGGTTAAAATCCATCCGTCGAAACGGAGGTTCGATTGTTTGCCCTACAAGGCGGACGAACCGCATCACACTCCAGTAACTCCCCAAATAGACATGATCTGCGACCAGATCCTGATAAATTCGCTTCGCAGTGAGACCTTGATCCAGCTTCCCTTCGCTCACTCCTCGTTACGACTCACACGCACTATGCCCCACGTCGTGTGGATCAGCATCGCGCGGCGCTGCTGTCGGTTTTGAAGCGTCCAACCCGGGAGGCGTTTCTGTCGATTCGGGCAACCGTCTGGCGATGAATCCCTATCTCCCGATCGATCCACGACAGGGGCCAACCCTGTTCGACATTTTGAGATGGCTCGGCATCGTACCTCCTGATTGTGACTCCGACACAAACGAGTCTATTTGCTCGAACCGTCCTTTCTCAAATATGTCGATTTCAAGCGCCGCTAGCCTGGTTATTTGCAGTGTTGCGCGACAGTAAAACTCCATTTCGTTAGGCCGGGGTGCTCATTACTACTAGCAAGTTGGCATGGTTTCCACGCGGCAGCGCAACTACCGCGACTAGATAGAAAAATAAAGCTCCACGCGTATCGGTAGGCGTCGTATCTTAGGGTTTCAACGTCTCGCTGGCGGAGGCCCGTGTCGTTTTTTGCCGCCGCCGTCGTTGCCATCCATCTCCTCTGATGGTCTTGCGAGCTCAGCGTTTCCCCATGTGCTTTAATCACTAAACATTGCCGGCCGCTCACCGCGGCGATGCGAGTCGATCAACGCCGTGTTGTGATGATGTCGAGTATGGTCAGCCTTAGCATGTGGCGCGAAGCTGGCGGATAAACCTGCAGACTGAATTCGATGTGAAATCGACCCGCGTCTTGTGCGATGCGAACTGATCGCGCCGTGGTCATGACTCCGTAGTCTGAGATGCCGCAGATCGACACGGCCCACTCGAGCAACTCGCGCGCGTCGGAATCGGACAGGGCTGTTCGCGTCACTCTCTTCGACTTTGTCACGTAAACCACCTGATGTGCCCCCGAATTTGGGCGGACTCGAACATCTTGGGCTTCTAGATCAACGGCGTTCAATAGGACCTGCTGCCACGGCGCTTGCCGTTCGGCGACACGTTGCCATTTTGGAAATCCCATTTTCAGCCTTCTCGGTGAAAGAAGGTCATAGGCATTGTTCCGTGACATCGAACAGGCTGCGAGTGTCGGCGGCCCAGCAGCGTTTGACAAACTGGCACACACCGGATCGGCCCAGCCCGCGGGGAATTCGACGGGCTGCGTCACCTCTGTGTTGTGTCCTCCCGGATTGACGATCTGAGACCGATCCATCGCAACAAAGGCCGTGAAGCGACTGATCGCGCCTGATTCCAGCGAAACATCGACAATCTCCTTCCGCAGCACATCATTGCCCCCGTATGCCGCCCCTCGGTCCTCAAGTTCGCGAATCATCATACGCCCCCATTGAGGCAGCAGTGCCCCGGATGATGTGGGCTGATGCATTACTTCGCTCACCCAAGTCTTTCCCAAACGATCAACTGCACGTACACGTAAGCCGAACTGGTCGCGGCACTTGCGACATCGTCCAAAAATCGTAATCGCCCGACCGGAATGGAGATCCGGCAAGCGAGCTGGGATCGTCATTGACGGCTCCCATTCGCAATCAATGGGTTCGAGATGAACTTGCGTGAGAATCGGTAAGTCAAGTGATTGTCTGATTGACTCCAGGCTTTCATCCAACCGTTGCTCTGACTCAACCAAATGGCACTGACCTTGAAAGCGGTCTGCGATGCGACGAAGGAAGCCTTCGTTGACGGCCTGATCAATTCCGATCGTGAAAACGCGAAGCTCTGTTGCGAAGATGTGTGTACCTAACATCCGTAGGACGTCATCCTCACCAGCGATCTGACCGTCCGTCACAAGCACGACGACCTTCTCACGGCACGATTGTGTTTCTGACGATAACTGTTGAAGTGCATCCTGCAGTGCTCGACGGAGTTCAGTCCCTCCAGTTGACGACACTTGGTTGATCCACTGCAACGCGCGCCAGCGGTTTGCGTTGTTTGCCGTTAGTAGCGAGCATTCCCCTGGCAAGCTGCGGGTCTCATGGTTAAATGCGATGATGCCGAAGTGATCGTGATCGTGCAGCGTGTCAATCATTCTTCCTAATGCTCGACGCGCGGCCACAATTTTCCAGCCGTGCATACTGCCCGAATGGTCAAGTAGAAACACGACGTCTCGGGCGATTGGCAACTCGGTCGGTGAGAGTTTGGGCGGCATCAGTGTTAGCGAGAACACGTCGGGGCGATCCGATCCGACGCTGCTGGTTCTCAGTGACGTGCTAACGTGCTCGGACGCAACGGGAAAACGCAACACAAAGTCGCGATTGAGCGATTCGCCGGGGCACACTTCAATCCGAAGCGTTTCTTTGTCTTGCCTGACGACATTGTCCAAGCTGCAACTCATTTGCGACGCTGCGTCGACGTGCGGAGGCAGCGTTTCTGCAGAAAGCTCGACCACAAAACTCAGTCGGACCGGATTCGGAAATCCGGGGAGCAACACAGGGGGCGTAATTCGCGACGCGTCGGAGACGTTCACGGTATCTTTCGCGACACCTCGTCCTACGTGTGGAAGTCTTAAGGGCATGCCCGTCACATAACGCGGCGCGACAACTAGCGGAAAGCGAAATTCGGCGGTGCCTGCGCAAGCATCGAGCAACATGCTCAGACACAGTTCAACTTCAATACGTTCGTGGGGCGGCAGGTTCCCTACCAGAAGCGTAAACACGTCGCTTCGATCTTCCTCGAGCAAGGCGGCCTGGTTTCCACGTCGAATGGCATCATGGTAGGCCTGCCGGGCCTCACTTCGCTCCTTCAACTGCGACTCGATCGTTCTACCGGCCACCAGCATCTTCAGTTGCGTAACTGCTGCACGGGGTGGGAGCGGGAAGATGTAAGTCGCCTCCAGAGAATCATCTGTGGGGTTGAAGAACTCTTGGCGAACAACGACTTGCGTCAGGAGTCCGGTCGTCTGTGCTTTCACGCACATCGCTACCAGCGGAAGACAGCCTGCATCGGTTTGCAATGCTCCAAAGCCCGGGTTCTCGTTTGAGTGGCTCGACTCGCTCCAGTCATCTGCATTCATCTGCCTTACGCTACGAATCATCGCTCGCCCTCGGATATGTGCCAATGAGACTGAGGAAAACAGGCTCCTCTCTGAAAGCGATCGAAGTTGTCAATTGGGGGTGTGTGTGAGCGATTTCGAAGTTACTGTTGACGATCTGCTCTTGGGTATGCGACATCATCAACGGTCCTCAGTGACGTTCAGTCGAACGACGTACTCGTCTCGCAGCCTACACATCATGGGACAGAAAACAGCGAAGGGGTCGGCATTGCTGCCGCGAATTTCGTGGGTGATGGGGCGCGGCCGAGTCTCAATAAACGCGCGGGCAATGCCAGGATGAGCATCCAGCTTGGCTCGATTAGCGCGCGTGATCAGCTCGACATGCTCAGCTGAATATCGCCTGATTTTTCGCCCTTGATATTCGAAGCAATCAGGTTTCTGTTTGGGACAAGCATGCTTTGCTCGGGCACCCCACATTGGCGCAACCCGAGCTCGTTTAGAATCGTTGTTGACAATCAGCAACCACGTGTAGAACGCTTCAACCGAGCCATACTCGACACGGTCCAACACGAACGGTGTGTGGGCAAAATGTGACATCAGTCGCCCGATTTCTTCATCAGAATTTGACCAGATGTTGAGTGGTTTGATATTGGACATCGCCATCTCCTTCAGGTTGAACGGTGGAAGAATCGAAGGAGTGGAACAATCCGCCACACGCTGTAGATGGCGCACCACAGCTTGATCTTGTAAAAGTTGTTGCTCAACTTTGCTCCCGTTCGTTGCTCTCGATTTGAATTGGCAACGGTTTCTTTAACACCTCCTTAATAAGCGTGACTCCCGCCGAAATCGGGAGTAGTCTGCGTGGGGATTCTCGCCCGTCTACCCACAAGCGAATGGCCCCAAAATCAACGGCCGCCTTGATCGGCAGAATTCCTGACCGGCGAACGACTCGATAGGTTTTCAGCACATCGACTGTACGCAGAAATTGGTCGAATACTATGGGCGCTCGGCGCCCCCGTCAGCCGTGTCGCTTCGCTCTGTATGAAACGAGAAGCGGTTCCGAACCAATTTCGGGTAGCTGCGGTCGAGTGCAACGATCCCACAGTTCCCGAATTGCTGATGGTGCGCTACACTCAGCCCCCGGGCACGCCTGACAAACTGCCGGGTTGTAAACTGCTTTTAACTATGTTTCAATCGTCTCCCACACGGAGAGTAGCGTCGGGAACCCAATTCCCAATTCACGATAATTGCACATCTGAGACTGATCGGAAAGCGTTTGACGTCCAATACGATCGGACGGTGATTGTCTTGAAAACTCACGTGGACAAGCACGATTTTGTTGGGAGGATCGTATGAGGGTTCAATATCGGAGGCATCGAATTCGTTTTGCGAGAAAGCTGAGTGGTTTCAAGAGCGAATGAAGTGCGCGATGAGAGTTAATCTCCCGGCGGTCGCGGCAACAGCGCAGGCCAAGTCGTCCTCGGATTCGAATGGCTTCCGGGCGGCGTCGATTGTCGGGGAAGTCCGTGTGTAATCGACTTACTGTAAGGAATCTTCCTGTGCCGAATTGCCCGAACTGCAACGTCGTACTTTCAGTCAACGAGCATCGTGGAACAAATTGCCCCGTATGCAAGATGCCGCTAACGACAGTCGTTGCTGCGAGGGCTCCGACGCAGCAGGCGCCTTTGGCGGCTAAGGATGAATCGACGGGGCGAAGTTGGTGGTTCTTGCCGTACAACGAAGACCCCAAACTTAGCCGACGTGGGCGTGCCAAGATCCTTCTTGCCGGAGGTGGCACCTTTAGTGCATTGCTACTGGTAGCCGTTGTCGGTGGACCGTTCATACCAGAGTTGGCTGGTTCGATTGCGATCTTGATCCAAGCAATCCCACTACTCGGCCTAGCCGTTGGTACAGTTGTTGATGGGTACGCCATGACGAAGCACCGTCGGATTTCGTGGGCCGGACGGTTCTCCGTTTTCGCTGTTGTCGTCGCGTTATCGATCGTCTGGTGTGTGGTCGTAGTGACCGTCCGCATGATGATGAAGGAATAGCTCGAATTAGAGCTGTATTTGAAAACTCAGCACCCGAACGGGAGCAGCTTCATGCCTAGATGGGGCCAGCTACCTGCGCACCAAGAAGACCGGGGCGGCGAGCGTGCGAGCCGGAACACATCCGGCTCCACAACGACTCAACCGCGTTTGTCAGGGCGAGCCCAAACAGCCCACGAATCTGACGTCAACGTGGGGGGCAATTACCAAAACATTAAGTCAGCCACCACCCTGACGCACTCATGTTGATGTGATCGTCAGAGACCGAAGGCCTCTTCTTCATACCGCTCAATCAGCCGTGCCATGGCCGCATGATTCCGGACGAGTCGTGTCACGATTCCGCCGTAATTCACCTTCAGAGAGCCAGCTTTTGATGTTCGCTCTTGATAGAACTGCACTTTGAACTCGCCGCCGAACGAGTCGATATGCCGAGCATGTTCGATACATAGGCGGCTTCGAGGGATCGTGGCGACTCGTTCGGGACCAATCCAGCTGCGGCAAACTTCGCACTTTCGGAGAGGACTCACCATGTTGAACTTTCCCTTTCGAAAAACGGGTTGAACAGCGATCACACCGACAAAGCGGTGCGTCGCGTTCCCTGGGGGGCATTCGAAAGAAAAATCTGTTTCCGGTGTTCGCAAACGATTCTTTACGCCAGGCCGAGTAGTCACTGGCAGCTCGATAGCTGGGAATCCTCAGAGTGGACGTCATTATCGCGATTCGTGCGCCAAAAGATCACGAATAAACCGGCACACCGTAGCGACCTTACCGTCGACTCCACAACTTCCATCGACGAACAGTTTTTTGGGATGATCTTCCCAGGCTTCACGGATCGCGTGTTCGAGTGACTGAGCCTGTTCGAGTGATTCAAAGCGATGTTCGTTGTTGGACCGACCGTAGCGTTTGGGATCGGCTGTTGCCAAAGACTCCAGAT
>JAGQPK010000288.1 GCA_020426755.1 Planctomycetales bacterium | reverse complement strand
GAGAACGCGATCGTCGTCGACGCCGTGACGTCAGCGGCAGCCGAAGAACCCATCGAAACGAGTTCGGCACTCGATGCGTCGCAGGCGGCGCCGGCTGATTTGGCAAGCTGGCAAGAGTTGAGCTCAACCGACATGGCCGATGTCGCGGTTTTGGAAACGTTCAATGAGGCAGCCACCGCCGTCACCACCGATCCGACTCTCGACGAACCTTCGCTCACCAACTTGGCACCTCGAACGGGCCTCTTCTATTCCGGCTCCGAACTCCAGACGTCGTTGGGAAAGGCATTGTCGGCACTGGATGCGGTCCAACAATCCGCCGGTGCGACCCGCGAGCAGCGGACAGAGGCGGCTCGTGAGCTCTACCAGCGACTCTGCGATGTAGCTCAGATTGCCACCTACGTGGATCTCGACGATCGGCAGTTGGGCCAACGCATGAACGCTGCCGAAGCGCTGCTGGACCGAATTGCGAATGATAGTGGGCTGTTAGGATTGGTAGGACGCACGTCTCAGGGCTGGATCAGCTTTCCGTCCCGGACCAGTGACGGCATCGTCGTCGCCGGTGAGGTGATGCGAATTGAGCAGTCCGGGCCATATCACGAGACGCAGCTGAAACTCTTCAGCCGACAGGCCAACGAGCCGGTCGTGCGGCTGCTCAGCGCAACACCGCCAGGTCAGGACCCGCGAGCTCCCTACCAAGTCGGCCAGCGAATTCTGGCCTTCGGCTCAATTGTCGCCGATCCGGAAGCGATGCTGCCAGCCTACCATTCGAACGGCCCCGTCATCTGGCGGGCTCTACACGTGCTCACGACCAATTAGTTGGCTTAAGTCCAACTAAGATCGTCTGCGTCAATTGGCCGCACTACGATTCTGAACTCTCCGGTTCCCGCATCACGGAAGGGGCTTGTCACCCGATCTTTCTACATCTATCATAAAGCGGTACCGCAATTGAGACCGAGTATCATTAGCAACAAGCTCGTCGACTGACGGGCGCTTCATAGGTACTGCCGCGTGCTAAACATCATTCCGCTTTCGCTTCTGGCGGTTGGACAGATCGCTGAAGTGTTCAATGTGGTAGGCATTACGGACCACTCGCGTCGCTTGGGCGAGATGGGCTTCCGCGAGGGGGCCCGGGTCGAAATGGTACGTCCCGGGGCCACCTGTATTGTCCGCGTGGACAATTGCAAGCTGTGCTTCCGCGACTGTGATGTCTCGTGCGTGCTAGTTCGAACGGGGCACTCCGCATGACGACGCTGGCAGACGTCGGTGCCGGGCAGAAGGCTCGCGTGTCGTCGGTGTCCGGCAGTGACGCAATTTCGTTGCGGCTGCTGGAGATGGGGCTGACACCTGGCTGCGAGGTCAGTTTCGTTGGTAAGGCACCGTTGGGAGACCCATTGGAGTATTCCCTGCGGGGATATCGCCTGAGTCTACGGCGTGTTGAAGCGGAACGCGTCCTGGTGGACATGACCTAGCACGGTCTCTCTAGTTTGTTGCCGTTGAATTCTTGTTACGGGCCGATGACCACTGACACCACACGCCGCCCGATGACCGTGGCCTTGCTAGGCAATCCGAACACGGGTAAATCGACTCTGTTTTCCGCCCTGGTTGGCGTGCGTCAGCGCACGGGCAATTACCCAGGTGTGACGGTCGAGAAGAAGGTAGGCCGCACGACAATTGGTGAAACCGCTTGCAATGTGATCGATCTGCCAGGAACCTACAGCTTGGCTCCGCATTCGCCGGACGAAATGGTGGCAGTCGATGTGCTCTTGGGCCGGCAAGCCGAATCACAACGGCCGGATGTGATTGTGTGTATCGTCGACGCGAGCAATCTGTCGCGCAACTTGTACCTGGTAAGTCAGTTGATTGAGTTGCAGCGACCGCTAGTGGTTGCCCTGAACATGGTCGACGTGGCAAGTGACAAGGGCGTTCAGATTGATGTCGAGCGTTTGTCCCAGAACTTAGGCTTACCCGTCATTCCCATTCAAGCGAATCGCAAGCAGGGCATCGAGCGACTGACTGCAGCAATTACGGAGGCGGTCGAGAATCAACAAGGTGGCGTGCTGACAAAACGCGATAGTCCGCTCCCTGCGGAGTGGCAAGCGGAAGTAACGGCGCTGGAAACACTAAGCAGGCAAGTGAACGGAGCGCCGCTGCCGCGTTACTTATTGGAACGACTCGTCCTTGATACAGGTTATTTAGAGACGGCTGATCTGGAAGGGGTCACGCCGCCAGTGCGCGAGGCCGTGGCGGCGGCACGCAGCCGATTTACCACAGACGGCCAATCGCCTGCGGTGATGGAGACAATCGCCCGCTATCAATGGGTGGCACAGATCACCGACGGAGTACTCACCCAGACAACGCAGACACGTGTTACGGCAAGTGATCGCTTGGATCATGTGTTGACTCACCGCGTTTGGGGGCCGCTGATCTTCGCGACGATCATGTTGGTGATTTTCCAGGCCGTCTTCAACGGTGCGGTCATCTTCATGGACCTCATCGAAGCTTGGGTTGGCAGCGCCGGCGATTGGATCGGCGCTCACATGCCTGACGGTGCCCTGCAGTCGTTGATGGTGGACGGCGTTGTCGGCGGCGTGGGCAGTGTGCTCGTCTTCCTGCCTCAGATCGTCATTCTGTTTTTCTTCATCGCGGTGCTGGAAGATTGCGGCTACATGGCGCGGGCCGCATACCTGATGGATCGACTGATGTCGCGAATTGGGCTGAGCGGCAAGTCATTCATCCCGCTGCTCTCTTCGTTCGCCTGTGCTGTGCCGGGCATCATGGGAACACGCGTGATCGAAAATCGACGGGACCGACTGGTGACGATCCTTATCGCGCCCCTGATGACGTGCAGTGCGCGGCTGCCGGTCTACTTTCTTTTGATCGCGGCATTCATTCCCGCCACGTCGCTCGTCGCTTGGCGACTAGGCCCGATCTCGTGGTCGCTGACACTCCAACACGTGACGTTGCTAGGACTGTATGTGCTAGGTGTTGTGACCGCGATTCTGGCGGCACTCGCGATGAAGCGCACCATCCTACCAGGCGAGACGCCTCCATTCGTACTCGAACTGCCTAGCTATAAGTTTCCCGACGTGCGT
The DNA here is from genome assembly GCA_020426755.1 of Planctomycetales bacterium. GTDB lineage: Bacteria > Planctomycetota > Planctomycetia > Pirellulales > Pirellulaceae > JAGQPK01. The sequence continues at coordinate 3,534 of JAGQPK010000288.1, read as the reverse complement.
GTCGTCCTGCATCGAATGTGGGAACGAGCCTGGGCTTTTATCTGCCGCGCCGGCACTTTGATTTTCGCTGTGTCAATTTTGGTCTGGGCCGCCGCCTACTTTCCACACGATGCAGCTCAAGTCGAAGCGCCGTTCGCGCAGCGCCGCGCCGAGTTAGCCGCTGCAATCGAACAAACGGAACAAATGCCTGACTCGGCGGCCCGAACCGAGGAGCTGGTCGCTCTGTCCGACCAGTCGGAACGCTTGGAGAATGAAGTCGCGGGCGCGTATCTGCGTCAGAGTCTGCTGGGACGAGTCGGCCGCTGGATGGAGCCGTTGTTCAAACCGTTGGGCTGGGACTGGCGCATCGGCTGTGGGGTCCTCGCGTCATTTCCAGCGCGCGAAGTCGTCGTCGGTACGCTCGGCGTGATCTACAACATGGGTGACGACGATGAGTCAGCGGGGCTGCGAGAAAGTCTGCGCGAGGCGACCTGGGACGGCACCGACCGTCGTGTCTTTACCATTCCCGTCGCACTGTCGATTATGGTTTTCTTTGCACTGTGCGCTCAGTGCATCTCCACGTTAGCGATCATTCGACGCGAGACGAATAGTTGGCGCTGGCCGATATTTTCGTTCACCTACATGACTGTCTTGGCGTACGTCGGTGCACTGTTGACCTATCAGATCGGTCGACTATTCTGACTTTGGAGAGGAGCCTGAGTTGAACTGGCAAACTCCTGTCGCGCTGATCATCGTGGCCATCGCCGCCGGTTACGTCTTTCGGCAAGCATTGCGCGCCGTGACACAATCGGGCCGCAACTGCCACGGTTGCACCGGTTCGCCACAGCAAGGTCTGAAGGCGAAGCAGCTACTGTCGATCGAACTGCCGTGCCGCGAGGATTCAGAACCAGCGGAGCGTGGCGCCAAATAACGTTCTTGCAGACTTGGTCCCGCGCGATCCAGCAGGACCAAGTTGCATTCGAACAATCATCTCTGACTAACGACGTCGACGAACCGCCAAGAGTGCGCACGCACCAAGTGCAGACAGTGTCAACGCTGCAGGCTCGGGAACGGCTGACACGGCGGGGCGTGCTCCCTGTTCGTAACCGCCGGCCTGGAATGCTTTGACGAAGTCGCCGCTCCCGAAGTCGCCGTCGCCGTCCCAGTCACCCGTGGCCCAGGTGGAGTTGCCGACGATGGCGTCTTCGTATTCACCAGCCGTAAAGGCCGCTACGAAGTCACCGCTGTTAAACTCGCCGTCGAGATTGGCGTCGCCGAAATACGTGTTCTTCAGGTCTTCGACCCAGACACGACGATCTTCGTCGTTAACGGCGGAATCGTTGTCGAGGTCAAACGCGGCGTCGTACACTCCCAAACGGACTTGAGCGCTCAGCAGATCGATATCGCCAGCATCTAGGTCACCCGAGTTATTGAAGTCACCGAGGACACCACCACCGCCACCACCGGACATGATCTCGGCGATTTCCTCGTCGCTCAGAGCGCGGCTATACACGCGGACGTCATCCAAGCGGCCACCCCAAGTTTCGCCGCCTTGTCGGCCGATGAAGATCGTGTCGTGCGGCGAAAGAGTGCCGTCAAACACGGCCAACGGGCCATCGCCGCTCTGGCCATTAACCACCACTTCATACTCGCCATCGTGCGCGCGATAAGCAAGGTGTGTCCACGTTTCGTCATCCATGAACAACGAGTCTTTGTCCAAGTTAATGGCCGCGCCATCAGCCTGAATGACGCGTCCCCACGTCGCAGAGTCCGCCTTCTGTACCCAACCGCCGATGACCTTCGTGTTGTTTGGCACGAAGTCGCCGCCGTCTAACTCGACCTGAAACAGACCGTCGTTCGCACCGCCACCACCACAGCATAACGTGGGGTCGCGATAAACCCACATCGCGATCGTGAACTCGGCGTCCGTTAGCTCTGGTAACTCTGCGAAAATATACCCATTCGTCGAGCCTGGGAACTCGAGCACACCACCGCGTTCATCGTCATTCACCCACAAGATGCCGCCGTCATCCAGCAAGTCACCGATTTCGGCGTCGCGACCGTTGCCTGACGAATCCGCTACGTAATTCGTCTCGTCGTCAAACGTGAAGTGAAGTTCCAAGTTCTGCGCGAGCACCGGATTCGAAATCGTCAGTCCAATCAACATGGCACTCGACGCAATCAATCTTCGTACGGACATCGTCATATCACCTCCCATGGAGTTTGCGTCGGAAGCAAATTAAGAATCTGCTAAGGCCGTGGATCATAGGAGAAGACGAGAGGCAATTCAAGCATTTTCGTAACGCCAGAAACCCCCACGATTCATCTAGAGTATATACAGATTAACGACCACTTCAGCTGCGCTGTGCCGCGCCAGCCGGAGACTTCATTTCACGAACATGCCGAGCCCTACTTTATCACGCAAGTTAATCACGCCAGGTCAACTGCGCTGGGCCGACACGACACACTCAACCCCACGGCTGACCATCCCATGTCACGATGCGTTCGAGTAGTTGAACAACGCCACGGGTAAACTGCTGAAGCAGCAACTCACCTTTCTCTGCAGTTGCTTGAGCGGGGCTGCCGATGTGCCCGAGTTCGGTCCGATCGGAAGTAACCCAGGCGCGGTGCGCAGGCGCAAAGCCATCGCCGAAGGGCACGTCCGGCAACGCGTTGGTCGGTCCCACCAGATCAGGTCGAATACGCATGATCATCGATGTTTCCCATTCACACGCGTGTCCCATTTCCGTTTGCACAAACGGAAATGATTCGTTGCCAGACGTGTCGCGACACGACCAGTAAGTGACGCTCAGCAGCAACATGTCAGTCTGTGTCCGACGCCGTTGCCGCAATTCAAACAGTGCTTGTTGCGCGGGGACCATGTTGCCGCCATGTCCGTTGAGCAACACAATGCGTCGAAATCCGTGAAACAGAAAGTTCTCCACCATGTCCTGCAACAGATCGAGATACGTTCGCGGTGACGCTGACATCGTGCCGGCAAAATCCAAATGGTGTTCCGAATTGCCTAACCACATCATGGGGGCGAAGATGACGCGATCATGCACCGTGGGTTCCACACGCTGTACGATTTCATTCAACAACATACTGTCGGTGAACACAGGCAGGTGATGGCCGTGTTGTTCGAGCGCCGCGATCGGGATCACGATCGGCGTGGTGCGTGAAGCTTGATTGACTTCGGTCCATTTCATTTCGCTCAGCAGCACGTTCGAATTCCTCTGCAGTCAGAATAAGTTGAGACGTCGATACAGCTAAGATCAACAGCTTGTTCGCCGAAAGTCGCTAGCCGCGGTTCCCACGCAGGGTGGATGCTTCTATGCCAGCGCGAAACGACGCCAGCGCATATCGGCGGACTGAATGACCAAACATGATCACGCTCGGTTATATGGTTAGCCTAAGGCGTTTGCCACTCCGCACGTATGCGAGCCACGCCATCCAGGTTTTCGCGCAGGCTGACTTCCGCATCAAGCTGTTCGCGATGATCCAGGATGCCGATCGGGCCACGATAACCACTCGCCACGACGATCCGCAACATCT
>JAGQPK010000287.1 GCA_020426755.1 Planctomycetales bacterium | reverse complement strand
GCGCGGTGATTCTGTGCTAAGTTCATCAACAAGAGCGACTTCATGCCGCGTTGTGACCAGTTCTCCCAGCGGAATTCCCAGTTCAGACAGCGGCACTTCCAAACTGGGACGATACCAGTCTGTTGCAAAGCGCAACTCGTAATTCGTGTTACTACTCGAACGACCTTTGACCTCTAAAATCAGTGGATTTCGGTTGGCGTCTTCTAGTACAAAGTCGACGATACGTACAGGAGAATTCGTTGGGACGAAAGTCGTCTCGACTAGCTCATCAACGTCGATGACCGAGTTTCGATTGCGATCGTAACCCACGTGCAGATCGAGCGGTGTCGAATAGGCCGTCAGTGTCGCGTTGATTGCGTATTTCACTGAAAGCCATTCGCTGTCGGCGATGATGGGGTCGGTGTCGCCGGCATTGACGTAACCGAAAATCGGCCAATATTCGCGAGGCGGTGTCACGTTACAAGTGCACAGTGCAGCACGACGGCTATCGACGTTGACGTCCAAAGTGTAACCGGTTCCTGGGCCTGAGTAGTGCTGCACACCAATCAGGTATGGTTTGCCGGTTAGCACATTCGGAACGTCGAATGAAAATGACTCGGCAGCAGTACCAGGACGAGTGCCGCCGAATAGAATGCGATCCGCTCGAGAGCCAGTGTAGTCATACACGTATAGATTGACATCTGCCGTCAGCGGCTCAAGCCTTACGCGCACATTTCCAGGGCCTTGAGGCTTGATCACGTACCAGTCCCATACGTCCTGATCGCTGACAAAACCACTGATCTCATGTCGGCCCCAAGTTAGGCCAAGCGTTCCAAGCGAGTTCGGATCAACCTCAGGAATGCCGACCAAATGGGTTGCCGTCGCGGGGCTGTCATCGTTTTCTGCGCCGATGCTCACATCGACCGAATACTGTCCGAGACTATAAGCGTACTCGGGACTCGTTGCGGACCGAACGGCAATAAAGTAGTTCGTTGCGATCGAATGTTCGATGACCAACGTTTCGTCATAGACACCCACCGTTTCGGACGAACCGACTAAGGTGCCGTCGACTGTGTAGACTTCCAATCTCGGATCCAACATCGGAGCCCATGCGTTCGCTTTGACGCTTATGGACAAGCGGCTGCCTGCGGCGATCGAGCTGATCGAGTAGAAATCCACGTCCCCCTTGCGTTCCAAAACTCCCTCGGCCGTAAACCCGAACTCCGACAGGCTCATCGGAGTTGCGGTGGCGATGCTGTTGCCAACCACGTCCGGGCGAATCGCCAGACCTTCGGATTGAAGTTTCGCGATGTCGTCTTGCGGCGAACTGTCTCGATCAATGCTGCCGTCAAACCAGTCAACACGGGTCGACGTACCGACGCCCCAGCGACCACCGGGCGTACCGATGTCTCCTCTTCCCATGATCAACTCCCGTCGATACTCATGGACCAATGTTTCACCGTCATAAAGCGACTGGTGCTTGAGTCCCAGCATGTGCCCTGCTTCATGGGCGACTGCTTCGCCGACGTATCGTGGATCGTGAGGCGAATCCCACACATAGCCCACATTCTCGCCTAGCCCATAGAATCCACCTCCGATCGCAACGCCGCCTCCTCTGCCGTACCAAGCGCCGTCGCCGCCGACAACGATCTTTCCTGCGCGGCCGTCATCTAGGGAGAAGGGATCGATCGTGGTGATATCGATCTGGAACGGCGAGAACTTCTCTTTGACGATTTCAAAGATCTCTCGCATGTTCTCTAGTTCTTGCTGCGAAAAGCACGATGTATCCGCGTCGACGTCATACGGCGGGATGGGACCATTTGTGCTAGTTCCAAACAAGTCGGCCCACGAACCCCAGTTCCGGTGGATATCTCCATCGAAGTCCAGATACATTTTCTTTTCGGCCGAAGGCAAGCTAGTCCAAGCCGGTACCGACAAGGGCTCACCGCCATCCAGCCGATCGCAGGTCATCAGTCTCTTGGATTCTAGGGACTCGAAGCGAAGGTTTCTGTTGGATCGCTGAAACGATTTGCGCATAATTTGGATTCCCGCGAGGCAGGTTCGACACGGATTTGGCCGCAATTACCAGTACTGCGACGCGAGTGACAAGCGCGACAGCACGCGCGGGATTCTTTGCGAAGATCTGGCAACCCCGGTCTGGAACGCCACCTGGAGGAACGCTTGCTTCGCTTTTCGTGGCTGACAATAATCGTGCCATGGAATCCGAACTTGACGAATCCGAACTGATCTCCAGAGCTGCGAATGGCGACACGGCGGCCATAGGGCAATTGCTTTCAAGGCACGAACTGCGGCTAAAGCGAATGATCTCGATCCGCATGGACTCGCGTCTGAAAGGTCGACTCGATGCTTCCGACGTTTTTCAAGAACTGCAACTGGAAGCCTCGCAACGCTTCGAAGAATTCGCACGTCAGTCCACACTTCCTTTTTTCGTATGGATGCGATTTCTCGCCAAACAGAAAGTCGCCGAGGCGTGTCGGCGGCACCTCTACACACAGGCGCGGGACGTCCGTCGCGAGCAGGCGGAATTCGGAAGTGATGGCGAAAGCACTTCGGTGTCGTTGGCCAGTTTTCTCATGGGGCAGATCACCAGTCCCAGCATGCAAGTTGCGAAGGCGGAGATTCGACAGTTGGTGCTATCCGCCATCGATTCGCTGGATCCCTTGGATCGCGAAATCCTGTTGATGCGACACGCGGAACAACTGTCTTCGTCTGAAACCGCCAACGAGCTCAATATCAGCCAAAACACCTGTCGGCAACGACACGTGCGTGCACTGAAGCGTCTCAAGGTGCTCTTGTCTCAGCACGACTTGTCATGGGGTTAGGACTGTGAGTCACAACGCGTCCAATGACGAGAGGCCAGATTCCGACGGGATCGACATCGACCGGCACGCCGAAGAGTTGGACCGGGTGATTGACGAGATCACCGCGAAGCGACGTTCGGGCGAATCGCTTTCGCTGTCCCAGCTGGTGGCACGCTATCCGCACTTGGAAGCGGATCTACGTGACGTGTACTCAGCGATTCTCATGGTGGAAGGTCTTGACCGCGAACGATCAGCGCCATCAACTCACATGCTGACCACGGCAATCGATCCGATGTTTGATAAGATCCCATCGCGACTGGGCGATTATCAACTGCTGCGAGAGCTCGGGCGAGGCGGAATGGGGATCGTGTTCGCGGCGCAACAAGTGTCGCTGAATCGACCTGTCGCCATCAAGGTCCTGGCGGGGCATCTGGTGGAAAACGAAAAGCTTCGACTTCGTTTCCTGCGGGAAGCTCAGTCAGCCGCGCAGTTGCAGCACCCCAATATCGTGCCCGTCTACGGCAACGGCAGTGACCGAGGGTTCTCGTACTATGCGATGCAACTGATCGAAGGACACGATCTGAACATCGTGTTGGATGACGTGCGCAGACTGCGTCGCGGCGAAGGAATCGAGCCGCCACAAAAACCAGCGAGTACGGCAGAAACTGCGCGACATGAATTCCCTGTCAGCCAATGCAGCGGTCATCTGCTGCCGTCATCTGCTTCGACTCGCGAGCGTACCGACAGCTCTGCCGCTGGCCGGCAAGAGTATTTTCGCCGTGTGGCGGGACTCGTACGGCAAATTGCCGTGGCACTTGAATACGCCCATTCGCACGGAACCATTCATCGTGACATCAAACCTTCTAATCTGATTTTGGATAAGTCGGGCACCATTTGGATCACCGATTTCGGCTTGGCGAGATTGGCTACAGACGAAGCGCTCACGCAAACCGGTGACATGCTGGGAACCTTGCGGTATGCCGCGCCGGAACAGTTGAACGGTGTCGCGGCTCCCTCATGCGACATCTACAGCCTGGGAGCGACACTCTATGAGTTGGTCACGTTGTCGCCGGCACACCATGCCGTCAATCAATTACAGCTTTTGGACGAAGTACGTTCGGTTGAACCCGTCAGCCCCCGTCGAATCGACGCTGCCATTCCACGTGACTTGGAAACGATCATCATCACCGCGATGGCCAAGGATCCGCTGCGAAGATATCGGACAGCGCAAGAATTGGCTGATGACCTGAATCGATTTCTCACGGACGTACCAATCCTTGCGCGTCAGCCGTCGGCGATCGAACAGTTGGCGCGTTGGGGTCGCCGGTATAAAGCACTAGCCAGTACGATCCTGGCCGCCTTGGTTCTTTTCTCCGTCGTTATTCCGACCATTGTGGTCGCATATTCGTGGCGTTTGAAGTCTGAAGTGAAGCGCTCGCAAGTTGCGGAGCGGCACATGGCGGCAGCTCAGTCGGCGGCGCAGCGACAGCTTGTCGAAAGCCTTGTTCAGCAAGCAAGGGCGAAACGTTCGTCCGACGATCCGCTCCGAAGCATCAATGCCATCAATACGGTCAAAGCGGCCGTGTCGGCCTTAGAGCAAGCCGAGGTGAGTGACGACGACCGTCACGCATTAACACGACAACTGCGTGACGAAGCAATTGCGGCACTCGCACTGCCACAACTGTCCGTGAAGTATCAATTCTCGATGCCACGTTCCGCAGCAGAAACACCTATCTTGCTGGACGCTGCCAACGGTTCGTACGTCCTGCTGTTTCAATTGCCAGAACAACAAGATCGCGTGGAAGTCTGGCGCCAAAATCATGCAACCAGTCAATTCGCGTTCGTCAGCACACGCGTAACTCGGTGCGAAATCTCACGCGACGGTCAATTCTTGCTGTCTCAGCAGACGCGTTCCAGCGAACGGGCCCTGCTAAGCGTGTGGGACGTGAATAGCCAGCAAAAACTGCGCGAATTCGAAATTGTGCACGGTGCCTGGGCGATGACGCCAGACGAAACAAGATTCATCGCCATCCAGGCCGACGGCAGGACACGGTTGCAAGATTTCGCGAACGACTCGGCCCCGCTGCGTAGCGAACTCGGCATTCAACAACCCGTCCAACTGCAATGCAATTCCGAATTGACTCAAGTCGCCATCATCCAGCCTTATCAGATTGAGATCAAGCGGTTGCAGTCAATCGAAACGCTGGCAGTTCTGCAACCCAATCGTGTGGGCGTACAGTTTGAAACCGCAATCTGGCCGTGTCGCGGTGATTGGTTTGCGGCCAAACAGCTCGACGGCAACGTGATGGTCTACGACTCGCGGACGTGGGAACCACTGCGTGTTCTGGCGACGGACGTCGTGGCTGGAACGACCTTGGCCGCCAGCCGGAATGGCAAATATCTCGCGGCGCGAAGCTGGGTCAAACGAATGCGAGTTTGGAACGTGTTTACGGGACGAGAAGTCTGTCAAATCCAAAGCAAGTACGTAACGGCCGCCATGGATTTGCTGGATGGACAGGTGGGACCTGTCATGGAACAAGATCTCGCGACGATGTATACGCTGGACGACAGTGACGTGCTGCGCGTGAATGATTATTCGATCGATGCCACTCGCCGCATCGAGCAATTTAGCTGTCATCCCGACGGCACGACTGTGGCCTACGTGGCGCTGCCCGAGTTTCGACTGGAATTCGTTGACCTTCGTTCCAACGACGTCGTCCGAACGAATATCGCGGTTAACCACGTCGCCTTCGATCAAGCGGGTGAACTGTGGGCCGTCGCAAATGGACATCTGCTGAAATGGATAACGACGACGAACGCGCGCGATCCTATGCACATCGGTTATCAACGCGAAATGTGGCGTGGTTGGTTGACGGTAGTGACACCCAGAGATCAACAAAACGTCCTCGCGAACGTCAATGGTGGTCTGGCATCGCTGCAATTTGCTGAGTCGGGTGGTAGTTCCGTGACAGCGATGATCTCAACAGGCGATGTCAGAAAGACCTCGCTCAGCCCGGACGGCAAATGGGCGGTCGGTTGTGAGCACAATCTCAAAGGCTGCCATGTGGTTGATCTGTCAACTCGCGAGACGTATGACCTTTCTCCGGAATACGGCCAGACTTGGGCCTGTTTCAGCCCCGATGGTAGTTGGTTGGCAATCAACGTCCCAGCACACCAATTGCGGTTGTATCGCAGCGGCGATTGGCAAGCCCCGTGTCAGGTTTGGGATGCGGTGCTGGGTCAGCCTGCTTTTTCGCCAGATGGAAGTTTGCTGGCAGCGTGCGTGTTGCCCGGAACGATTCAGGTTTTCGACACCGCCACGGGAGACAAGCTGGTGCGCCTCGTCCACCCAGATGGCGTGACCCCTAAGCAATTGACGTTCACGGCTGACGGCCGGCGCCTGGTTTTCAACTCGGACGAGTCAAACAGCATTCATCATTGGGATCTTGTCGAGCTGGAACGAAGGCTTTGCGAAGTTCACTCCTCGTTGACGTTGGGATCGGCACTGCCGAGTGCGACAGCGCCATCCGTCACCGTCGATGCCGCTAGCGAACAGACTCCAATCGCTCAACCGTTCTTGGTCTTCCAAGCGGACGCTGACGTCAAGGCGCGAGTGCTTGGCCACGTCAAGGCGTTTCTCGACAGCCTTCGACATCGTTCAGTTGCGCCGCCTGCCACTCCGGGGCCTCAGTAGTAGTCACCGCTTTGGGGCGTTGCCCGCAATGGCACTCCGTTGCGTTTGGTAGCAGGGCAGCACGTCTTTGCTTCCGGGTCCCAGCCCTGCGGACTCATCGTACCACACACTTTGCTTTCACCGGCGGCGTCGAGCATTGTTCCCCC
>JAGQPK010000286.1 GCA_020426755.1 Planctomycetales bacterium | reverse complement strand
CTGTCGTCGCTTAGCCGCTGCATGAAGATCGGCATGTGGTCGGATGCGTTGTCACAGATGGAGATCTCGGATCTAGCGAAGTGGACGGTGCGTCCCAGGCTGATGTCGATCTCGGGTGTAGCGAACGTTGCCATTTGGGGCGAACGCGACCCTCAACTACAGGTTCTGGTCGATCCGAATCGACTGCACGCTCATGGTGTAACTCTTGATCAGGTGCAAGCCGTAGTCCGCGATGCGACTTCGCCGGGCGCCGGCGGGTTCATCGACACGCCCAACCAACGCCTGGCAATTCGGCACATCCCGCCGGTCTACACACCTGACGAGCTGGGACAAACCGTTGTCACCTACCAACAGGGCAACCCAATCCTGCTCAACGATCTGGCAGAAGTCACCATCGATCATGCGACGCCGATTGGCGACGCGATCATTAACAGTCAGCCCGGCTTATTATTGATTGTCGAGAAGCAACCGTGGGCCAATACGTTGGAGGTGACACGGGCGGTTGAAGCGGCGATGCAAGAGCTGCGACCGGCACTGACGGGCGCGGAGTTTGACACGACCATCTTTCGACCGGCAACCTTCATTGAACGCTCGATCGCCAACCTGACGCACTCGATGCTGTTCGGCTGTGTGCTCGTGCTGATCGTGCTGATTTTGTTCCTTTACGACTGGCGATCGGCGTTGATTAGCGCCGTTGCCATACCCTTGTCACTCATCGCTGCCTTGATGATTCTTTACTGGCGCGGCGGCACAGTGAACACGATGGTGCTGGCCGGATTGGTCATTGCCCTAGGTGAAGTTGTCGACGATGCGATCATTGATGTCGAGAACATCGTGAGAAGATTACGGCTGAATCAGCAACTCGGGGAAAATCGGCAATCTGCCTTCCAAGTTGTCTTGTCGGCATCGTTGGAAGTTCGCAGTGCCGTCGTGTATGCCACCGCGATTGTGATTCTCGCCTTCATGCCGGTCTTCTTCCTGCAGGGACTCGCGGGATCGTTCTTCCGGCCGCTGGCATCCGCCTATGTGCTGGCAATTCTGGCGTCGTTGGGCACTGCTCTCACGGTGACACCGGCACTAGCCTATCTGCTACTGCCAGCTGGTGCGGAACTTCAACATCGCGAGGCGCCGACTGTTGTCGCTTGCCGGGCGCTCTATCGGCGGCTCCTGAGAACTTGCTTGGCGCATCAGAAGCTTACCGTCATCGCGACGCTCATCGCCGTTCTGGCAATTGCAGCGACGATTCCCGGACTTGGCGAAGAACTGATGCCCAAGTTCAAAGAGACCGACTTCTTGATGCATTGGGTGGAGAAGCCCGGCATTGGCATCGACGCGATGGATCGAATTACCGTCCGCGCCAGCGAAGAGCTGATGAAGATCGACGGCGTGCGTAATTTCGGTTCACACATTGGACGTGCTGAAGTCGCCGATGAAGTTGTAGGCCCCAACTTTACCGAACTGTGGATCAGCATCGATCCGTCGGTCGACTATCACACGACGGTGGCGCAAGTTCAAGCAACGGTCGATGGCTATCCAGGACTGTACCGAGATCTGCTGACCTATTTGGCCGAACGGGTCAAAGAAGTGCTGACGGGCACCAGTTCATCCATCGTTGTGCGTGTCTTCGGTCCCGATATGGATCAATTACGAACAAGCGCCGGGCAGATTGCCGAGTCGATTCAGGACATCGAAGGCGTTACGACACTCAAGGTAGAGCCGCAAGTTCTGGTGCCGCAAATCACGATTAAGTTGCGTCCAGATGCGGCAGCGCGGTTCGGTTTGACTCCAGGTGTCATCATGCGCCAAGTCAACTCGCTCGTGAACGGTACCGTCGTTGGCGAGATCTACCGCGATCAGAAAGTCGTGCAAGTGGCCGTGCGCGGCGAGCCACAATTAAGGGCGGATGTGCCGGCGTTGCGAAATCTGTTTATCGATACACCGTCGGGGGCTCAAGTCCCGTTGAGCGATTTGGCAGACATCGCCATCGTTCCGTCGCCGAATGAAATCAAACGCGAAGGTGCCTCGCGACGACTCGACGTTACTTGCAATGTCGAGGGGCGTGATCTCGGTAGCGTCGCCCGCGAGATTGAAGCGAACGTACTCGGCAACGTCAGCTTTCCGAACGGCTACCATCCGGAGTTTCTGGGTGAGTACGCGGAGACGCGGGCGTCGCAGCAGCGGATGCTGTTGACTTCCATCGCCGCGATCGCCGGCATTCTGATTGTCCTTTACGTGGATTTCCGCTCGTGGAACTGCGTCATTCGCATGGCGCTGACAATTCCACTGTCGCTGCTGGGCGGCATCGTCGGCACTTACGCATGCGGCGGCACCGTCTCACTCGGCTCGCTCGTCGGATTCGTCACCGTGTTGGGAATTGCCGCGCGGACGTCGATCATGTTGGTCAGCCATTATCGACATCTGCACAACGAAGAAGGATTGGCGTGGAACGATGACTTGATCGTCCGTGGCGCGGAAGAGCGACTCTCACCGATTCTGATGACGGCGCTGACGACGGGGTTGGCTCTGTTACCCATCGTGGTAACCGGCAATCTCCCGGGGCAAGAAATCGAATACCCAATGGCGTTCGTGATCCTGGGTGGGCTCGTCGTTTCCGGGTGGCTTAACTTGTTTCTTTTGCCCGTGTTGTTCCGCCATCAAGTGGTGAGTGCGGTTAGTGAGTAGTGAGTGGATTGCATCGAGCGGCCCGGCAGTTCGCCGTAACGCGCTAGCGTCGGTTCGAAACGTCGGAAACCGCGGCTTACGCACTGCGGCGAACCCCAAGACTAAGCTTTGACAAGGCACTAGGGACTAGATTACTTCGCGCGTCCCCCGTTGGTTCGCCGAAAGGTGCTAGCGCGATAGCCGCGGTTCTCGGCATGGGTTGAATCGGCGCCAGGGCAGGAACCGACGCTAACGCGTTGCGGCGAACTGATGGAAGTCGCTACTCTTTCGTGCCCGGAAAATTGCAACTGGCTTCGTTCGGCTTGATCGACATCAGCTCGAGTATCTTGGTTGACTTGAGCGAGTCCTCCATCGTTTTCGTCATGTCGTCGAGCATCTGATGGAGCGGACAGAGTTGTTCGTGCTCTTTGATTCCTAACGGGCAACTGTGAATCCGAGGTAAGTCCGCGACAACGGAGTAGACATCCCAGAGAGTTAGGGTCGTCGGATCGGCTTTGAGTAAGTAGCCACCCCCGGGCCCGCGTTGTGTGGAGACAATTCCGGCGCGGTCAAGCTCTTGCAGAATCTTGTGCAGGTAGTCAGCCGATACGCAGGTTTCTTCGGCGATTAGCGCACGACGTACCGGTTCAACCGGATGGTTGATCAAATAGGAGACGGCTCGAAGTGCATATTCTGCTGTTTGAGGAATCATCGTCGGGGTGTGCGATTCATCGCTGTGCTACGTCGTGAGGGTGGGAGCGCTGACGACTCACTAGCATCCAGGCCTGCTTAGTGTAGTTGTACAACTGTGCCACATTGTTCGCACGTGTGTGCAACTACCTGCGACACCATGTCGTGGCACACAGCCAATAGTCGACATTGACATCTACTATCAGCGTCTTACAATGGCGGGTCGTTGAATCTTTGCTGCAAGACGCTGCTGTGTCTACTTTTGATGTGAGGGAGCTGAGCTTTGGCTGAACCAATCGGGGAAGGTGATGCCGCGGCAAAGGCGGCAGATCGGCGCAGTTTTCTTCGTTCCGCCTCGACCGGTGCGATGCTCGGCGGCTTGGCTGCTGGGTACGGAACTTTTGCGGCGTATGCGGGACAGTTCCTTTATCCGTCGGCCGATCATTCGCAGGCTTGGCAGTTCGTTGCCGTGGCCAGCGAGCTGAAGGCGGGCGAGTCGCTGCCGTTTACGACACCTTCGGGTTCGAAAGTCGTGATCGCTCGGCAGGGCGAAGGCAACACGGCCGAGGACTTCATTGCACTCTCCAGTGTTTGCCCGCATCTAGGCTGTCAAGTTCACTGGGAAGCGGTGCAAGATCGATTCTTCTGCCCCTGCCACAACGGTGCATTTGACCGACAGGGCGTGGCAACGGAAGGTCCACCGGCCGCAGCCAAGCAGCAATTGACCCGCTTTCCTTTGCGGGTCGAAGAAGGTTTGCTGTATCTCTTGGCTCCACTCGAATCGGTGGTGCAAGCACCGGAACGAGGGAGAATCGCATGAATCTCGGACAATGGATCGGCGAACGTATTCCGGTTAGCGGCGTGCAGCTGCGCGAGCTTACTAACGAACCCGTACCGCACCACTTGAAACGGTGGTGGTTTTGCCTGGGTGGTACACCGGCCTACCTGTTCGTCGTTCAAATCGTGACGGGAATCTTACTGGCCTTTTACTACCAGCCAGCTCCGGAAACGGCATACGATTCGATTCGATACATTACGGAACAAGCCAACTACGGTTGGTATTTTCGCAGCCTGCACAAGTGGGCCGCCACGCTGATGATCGCGGCAGTCATCTTGCATCAGATGCGAGTCTATTTCACGGCGGCGTATCGTCGGCCGCGTGAGATCAATTGGGTCATTGGCATGACGCTATTGATGTGCACGCTGCTGACCGGCTTCACGGGCTACAGCTTGGTCTTCGAGCAGCTCAGTTTCTGGGGTGCAACCGTGGCGGCCAACATTAGCGACGCCGTACCGTTCGTCGGTGGTTTGGCCAAGCGACTGTTGCTGGCCGGTGAATCCTACAACTCACGCACATTACCTCGCTTCTTCATTCTCCACGCGGCGGTGCTGCCCACCACAATCGTGCTGCTGATCGCCGTGCACGTTGCTTTCATCCGCCTACATGGCGTGACCGAGCTGGAATTTGAAGATGAGGAATCCAAACAGGAACCGAAGTACTTCGATTTCTTCCCGGATCATTTACTAACCGAGATCACCATCGGCTTGGTGTTGATGATCATGCTCAGTGCCTTGGCGACGGTGTTGCCGGCAGGGATGGGGCCGAAGGCCGACCCGCTGACGACTCCAGAAATCATCAAGCCGGAATGGTTCTTCTACGTTTCGTTCCGTTGGCTCAAGTTGTTTTCACTGACGTTTGCTGTGATCAGCACCGGCTTCATCGTCGGCGCCATGTTCCTATGGCCCTGGATTGATGCCGCGTTGCGACGTCTCACGCGTAACGAGGATATTAGCGTCTACATTGGCATCGTGGCCACATTCTTGCTGGTCGGCTTGACGGTCTGGGAAGCAGTCGTCGCGCACTGAAAAGCTAGAAGCTGGAAAGACATAGGCTGTTGGGAGTGTCATTGAAATGAGTGTGCGGACGAAGCAATTGATTGTCGGGTTTTTAGGCCTGGTCTTTCTGGCCTCGCTGGTCTTCGTACAAGCGATGGAGGTTGTGCGCAAGCGACAAGAAGCGGGCCTGGCGGCACATCCGGTCGCCATTCCGGTCAACTCCAAGAGCTGCGTCGAATGTCATCGTCAATCTTCGCCGGGTATTATCGACCACTGGCAAGGCAGCACGCACGCCGTCAAAGGCGTCGGCTGTGTTGAATGTCATCAAGCACAGGCCGACGATGTCGACGCCTTCAAACACTACGGCGAAACGATTGCCACCATCGTGACCCCGAAAGACTGCGGACGTTGCCACAAAACGGAAACGGCCGAGTTCATGGCGAGCCATCACGCGAGTGCTGGTAACATCCTCGCGTCGCTCGATAATTTTCTGGCAGAAACCGTCGAAGGTGCTCGACAACCGTTCAATCCACACTCGCCGACACCCGGTATGGCGGTCACCACTGTCAATGGCATGGCCAGCGCCGACGTCGGTTGCAAACAGTGCCACGGCAGCAAGGTCGCGATTGAAGCAACCAATGGCACGCTGCTGACCGTCGACAACTTCAAACCCGACGCTGACGGCAAGCCGACCAACTTGGATGCTGTCGCACTCGTTAAGAAGGACGCGAACGGTCGTCCCACGTTGCATCAAAGCTCGTGGCCTAACACGGGCATCGGTCGTTTGAATCTTGATGGTTCACTTGGCTCGTGCTCTGCATGCCACTCGCGCCACGATTTCTCTCCGCGACGTGCTCGTCAACCAGAGAACTGCGGCAAATGCCACTTGGGTCCAGACCATCCGCAAAAAGAAATCTACGAAGAGTCGAAGCACGGCGTGGCTTATCGCGACTTGAAGGATCACATGAATCTGAACTCCAAGGAATGGGTACTTGGCAAGGACTACACGCAAGCACCGACTTGTGCCACCTGTCACATGTCCGGCAATACCCAGAACGATGGCAAGATCACTCACGATCCAGGTCGCCGCATCTCATGGACCAATCGCCCGCCGATTTCGCAGGTCATGGACACCGATCTCAACGGCAAAGTCGTGACAGAAACGGATCCGGCAAAGCGTCAGAGCTTGGTCGCACACTCGTGGGAAGACAAGCGAAACGAGATGAAGCAGGTCTGTTCACACTGCCACACGCCTAACTACGTCAATGCGTTCTACAAGCAATACGACGACTTCGTAGTCAACTACAACGAGAAGTTCGCGAAGCCCGGCAAGAAGATCATGGATTTGCTGGCAGCTCAAAGTCTGCTCACCAAAACTCAGTTCGACGAAGAGATCGAATGGACATGGTTCTACTTGTGGCACCATGAAGGCCGCCGCGCTCGTCACGGTGCTTCAATGATG
>JAGQPK010000285.1 GCA_020426755.1 Planctomycetales bacterium | reverse complement strand
CCGCACGTGCCGGCGCTGGACCAGCACAGGGTATCACCCTTGGTATCGGTGATCGTAACCGTCGTGTTGTTGAAAGTTGCCTGAATGTGAACCACGGCAACCGTCACGTTACGTCGCGTACGACGCTTCTTCGTTGAGTTCGATGTCTTCGCCACGGGCTGAAGCCTCTGAATATACCTACTGTAGAAAACTGGACGTGAGAATCGCACGCCGAGCCCCGAGTGGGCTTGCCAAGTGCAGCTGCGATTCGAAATGTATTCGGTGAGTTCGCTGCGTAACCAGGGACACGTGTAATGTAACCAGGGAAACGCATAGCCAGGGTAGCGTCGCGTCCGCTCCGGAACTCAAGCCAGCAGGGGCAGTGTGCGTCGTGGGCATGTCGCCTACTTCGTCCCTGCGAAACCTCTGCTGGCCGCATCTTTGTCGGCCGAAGCTTGCCTGCCGCGCTCTCGCGTCCGAGCTGGCCTGCCGAACGATCGGCCAATTGCAAAGCCCGGACTGCCTGGAGCGTGCCGGACTAACGCAAGTCCTTGACGCCCTTCTTACCGGCGACGGTCTTCTTCGGTCCCTTTCGCGTTCGCGCGTTCGTACGCGTCCGCTGACCGCGAACGGGTAAACCACGACGATGGCGGATGCCGCGATAGCAGTTGATGTCTCGCAGACGTGAAATGTTTTGCGCCAATTGGCGACGCAAAGGTCCTTCCACGACGTAGTCACGCTCCAACAACGCCGCCAAACGACCGAGTTCGTCTTCGGCCAATTCACGTGCCGGTTTGTCCGGGTCAATCCCGGCTTTGTGGCACAATTCACGTGATGTTTTAGGGCCTACTCCGTACAAGTAAGTCAGTGAGACCACTGTCTTACGGTCGTTCGGAATATCCACACCCAAAATACGAGGCATCGATGCTACTCCTCGCCCGCAATGCTGATTCTAAACTTCGCGAACAAATATGTATGGTATGACAGCAGTTCTGCCTAACCCTGACGTTGCTTATGTCGGGGATTGCTGCAGATCACGAACACTCGCCCTTGGCGGCGCACGACCTTGCAGTTCTCGCAGATCCGCTTGACACTGGCACGTACTTTCATGACGACATCCTGCTAAGAATCACAAACGCTGTCGATACGAAACCGCGCAGTATAGAGAAGTTCGCAGTTTCATGAAAGGGCGCTTGTGGGAAGAAAAATGGGCTCGGTCGGCGAGGCCAAGCTGCCTCGCTGGGCCGATCGACTCTTATCGGTCAGGCAAACGCGTAACCGATAGTGGAAGCCCATAGTGTACGGATGGAGAAGGCGGGCGAAATGGGGTGTGGCGCCGGAATTCCTGAGCAGGCAAAAAGAAAACCCGCAGCACATTGGTCTAGAACAATGCGCGACGGGTTTCCGGACGGCGAAGCAACAGAGAGAGTAGAAAGCAGGATTAGGTTTTTTGTAGCGGTGGGCCTCCAGTGGGTTAGGGGGGCGGGAAAACTACATCGGTACAACAAGCAGGAGAGAACACAGAGAGAGCAACAATTAACAGAGAGACAAGCAACAGGAAGTGGCGGGGTGTCGCAGCTCGGCACTAAACGGTTCGGCGGCCGTTAGGCAGAGTACCCGGTTGTGATGAGCTGACTGGCTTCGCTGGAATTGGATTGAATCGCGTTGCTTGTTGGCATGCTAAGTTCCGTTCGCAAACCGTGAGGGCCGCAGCCCGCAATCGTCGAAACTCCAGCCGGCGAAATTGGTCAGAGCACAACATAGATGAGCGATCTCCCGCACCCAGGCCGGCTATCTAGGACCAGCAAGGGCGAAAGTGACGGCTCGTTTTGGCGGCCTGGCGATCTACGTGAGACCCATGGCTTTGCGTCCCGATCTCGCGATCGGTTTGCCTTTGTCGACGAGATGTCGAGGAAACGTGAAGGGATTGACTTCGAGGAAAAGGACGGGACAAGCAGTTCAGAGAGAAGGTTTCAGGTGCCGCATCGCGTTAAGTTTTGCGGTCACCTTTCTACTGGAAACCTAGGGTCAGTTGCCCCTGAAGTCAAAAGATTTTTCAGGATCTTTGTTCGGCCGGAAGTTGGATCCGACTGATCTGTCCGACGTCCGACCGATCCGACTGATCTGACGGATCGGTCTTAATTCAGATCTGGACTTACACCAGCGCGACGCCGGCGTTAACTTCGGATTGCAGCCAATCTAGGCCGACGCTGCGCATGAACTGGCGACGCAGCATGCGGCGACCCTTTTCCGTGTGGATCGCAATGCGGCGAGTCGCTTCGCGGGACAATTCGTCGACAAAGGTGATTGCAGCGGGAGTGACGCTGAGAATCTCGGCGGAATCTAGCTGATAACGTACAGCCAGATCCACGACGCGATTGTTGTCCTCGTCCTCCCATTGAGCGGTGAAGGTACCCATGTGGTCACTCCCATTTAGAATCGGTTAACACTTGTGAACTAGTTTCTCTAGCTACGAATCCCGTAGTTTAGTTAACCGTTCGGATCTAGCTACCCCAAACTTGCGTTTCTCTTGTCGTTTGATCCGGCCCTCCGCCACAATCAACTCTGTGGTCAAAACGCAATCAGTGACTTGGTGGATTGCGCGGCTTTTAGCAATCGCATGCAGATTGATTGACCTCTACGAACGAGGGGTGTAGCATGCGCCCTGGTGTGGGATTTGCCGTTTGCCGTTTACGCAAAAGGGGGCTGTGATGGCGGGCGAACTGCCGGGTGCTTTCGCCGCGGTTTCACGGCGACTTGCGAATCGGCGTGATGGACTCATGCGGCCGGATTTACTCGAACGCCGGCAGCCGCTGGCGGTTGTCGCGTCTGGCGGCGCCGCGTGCCTCGACTGCTCACTTGAGCCAGCTTCCGTACCGACAGCCCCGGGAATGGCCCTTGCTCCCGCGCCCCCAGCGGACGCCACTCCGACATCGTCGCGGGCTGTCAGGGCCGTCCGGCAACTGCACGCTTCCGCAGGTCTTGCATCTGCCGACTTCCGACGACCAGGCAGAGCCATCTGGTGGTGCCACCGGCGTGCCTTTGCCTTTGCCGTTGGCTCCCGTACACACGCAACGAATTCTCGTTTTCTGACATGCCACTTGGAATGCCGGTGTGACTGCTGCTCGTGGTTCACCCCATCCCGATCAGCCAGCCGGTCAATGGCGGTATTGCTTGTTGGATATGGCATTTGGAAACAAACCGATCGACAAACGACTGTCTGAGGAGATGACACGATGAGTATCAGTCTAGGCGGATCCGTAGGACGACAACTTAATGCGCGAACGAATGGTGATGCGCCGCGGACTCATACGGCGAGTCGCGCGCGGTCTTACTGGCGTCGGCCGAAGTCGCGTCGTTCGGTGGAGCAATCGTTGGGCGCGGCGGCAGTCGAATCGCTGGAAGCTCGTCAGCTGTTGGCGATCGACTTTGCGCCGCCGAGTCCGGTGTTGCCATGGGGCACGTTAGCTTATCAGTCGCAAGTCGTATCGGCGGTCACGGCCGAGGAGCCGACGGTGTTGATCGGCTTCGATGTAAAAGCGAGCGAAGGTTTTTCACTGGCAATTGAATCGACTGATGTATTGCAACCAGCCATTCGCGTGCTGAACAGTGAAGGGACGGAATTGCTGGCGACCGCCGCCGCACAAGCGTCGGATGTCGTTGTCGCACCTTGGTTGTCGCCGGGCCGTGGACATTACCAACTGGAAGTGTCCGGCGTGGGTGGCTCAACTGGCGGTTTCGTCGCATCGCTGTTGCTTAACAGTGAGCAAGAGCTGGAGACGATCGCCGGGCAACAGAATGACGATCCAGCGTCGGCGCAGTTGATTCACACCCAGTCGCTTAACTACTCATCCGTCGCAGTGGGCACCGTAATTGGCACGGCGGATTTCTTGTCCACGGAACCATTCGTGCAAGACGACAACTTTGAAACGGGTGCGCTGGGAGATGCCTGGAGCGCTCTCAGCAACACCGGTGCGGGGCAGGTCGTCGTCCGTCCAGATAATCCGGGCGAAGGACAGCAGTCGCTCGTATTAGAAGTTGGTGACGCGCAGGGGCCACGCAATGAGCCCGCCGCCGATGTCGCTTACTTGTATTACGATCCACTGACGGGCGAGCTGTCGCTCGACACGACTACGCCGTTGACGACGCTCGAAATCGTCTCTCAGCTCCACATCTTTACGGGCGATGCGGCGCAAAATGTCGGGGAAAGTCCGTTCGATGTGGATCGAGACGACAAGATCTTTCGCCTCGATGCCAATGGCTATACCGATTTCACATTGGGGAACGTCGCGCAGCCCGGACTCACACTGAGTCAGCTCAATCAAGATCTGCGCGTACGCGGATCGTGGCTCAACGGTGGTGGTGCGAACATCGCTGTGTTGATGGCGAATGAAACAAGTAACACGGTAACGTGGCAAGTTGCTGAGACAATTCGACCGCAGAAGCTGTCGTTCATGTATCGGAATGTTGGTGATGCGCCGGATGCATTGCCGGCCGAATTCCTGGCCGCAGTCGGGGACGGCGTGGCCATTAGTTCGGACAACGGACAATCGTGGACCACCGTGTTCACGCCTACCGGCAGTACCGAATGGTCCGAGCATACGATTGACCTGAGTAGTTATAGCCAAGCGGCTGTTAACCCGTTGCTCATACGCATGCAACAGAATGCAGCGCCGGGCGGAGACGTGGAATCACAGGCGTACGATCAGATTCGGATCGAAGGCGACTCCTACTCAGGTGGTGACTGGTATCGCGTCGAAGTTGGCCAGAGTTGGCGGCTTTCAGCGAGCGCGGTAAGTGCCGATGGTTCGCCGCTTAAACTCGATCTATATGATGCCAAGGGCGAGCATCTGGCGCGTCACGCCGATAGCCTGGACGGCAAGGCTCAAACCATCAGCGGTTATCGGGACAGGCTGGTTGAAGTGCACGATTTGTTGTTGCGAGTATCCGGTGCGGACGGCGTACCGTACACGCTCAGCGTCGCGCGGAACGCCGAGTTTGATTTTGGCATGTTTGACGATGACGTCTTCACGACGACAAATGTCGTCGTCGGGCATCTCGAGCAGCAAGAGGTCGATGATTTTGCCGCGCAAGTGAATTACACGTATGCGGTCGCACTGATCGGATTGGAGCCGGACGGTACGGGAAACGACTTGGTGCCTGTCCTATCCGGTCTCGATATCGACGGAAACCAGATCCTCAACGGGTCTCAGTTACCGAGCGGCTTGCCGCAACTCCAAGTGCGGAACGCGAATGTCAAGGTTGTTCGCGTAGCGAGTCAGGGCACGAGCGGCGACTATGCTCTGAGGCACAACAACCAGCTCTTTTTGGGTGGCACGTTCGCCAGCCTCACGCTGGGCCAAGATTTGGCAACGCTTAGATTGCAGTTCCCGCGGACCATCCGCGAGGGCAATGTGTCGGTTCAAATGGATGGTGTCGATGTCGAGGATCAAGCGATCACTCGAGTCGACGGCCGTACGCTTGAGGTGACGTTGGCAACCTCTCTCAGTGACGGTCGGCACGTGGTGTCCTACAGCGTTCCCGACTTGGGAGACGTTGCGATGCAGGGCGAGAGTCAATTCGTCGTTGACCTGTCGGGGCCGCGCGTCATCAGCTCGTCAGTTGCTCCCAACGGTGTCGTGGTCGCTGGTGCAACGACGATTAATCTGCAGTTTGATGATCCGCTCGCTCTCGCAGGCATTTCAGCGGATACCGTCAAGTTAGTTGGCGAGGTCACGGGGGTGATCGAACTCAGTCAGCTCAGTCTCGTTGCTGACAATCGACTGCAGATCAACGTCGCTAACCTGCCGGTTGATCGATATACGTTGACACTGACGAGTGGCGTCGACGCAGTTCGCAATCAGTCTGGACTGCCACTTGATGGTGAGTTGGGAGCTGATCCCAATCCGTTGCCCAGCGGCAACGCGGAATCAGGTGGTGACTTTGTAATTTCTTTCCGCGCCGTGCCCGCGCTGCGCTCGATCCCCTGGTCGAATCTGTCCCCGTTCGCCGTGCTCAATCGAGCGGCATCGGTGTCCGGCGTCTTGGCCAGCGGTAGCGATCGTCATCTCTACAAGTTGCCCGGTACGGCGGGCCAGCGCTTGTATTTCGACTTTGACCGCATGACTTTGCCAGGAATGGTCATCGAAATTCAGCACGCAAGTGGCGAAGTTGTCACGACAATTCCGGCGACACCCCGTACGCAACAACTGGTTGATTTGCCGAACGACGCAGCGGGTTACGTGATGGAATTGCACGCCGATGAAGTGTCGCAGCTCACTTATCAATTCGAGCTGCTGCTCAATACGCAGCCCTGGGCAGCTAGCGATAGTGAGGCGTTTGACACGGCTCAGTCACTGGATGACGCATTTGTGTCACTCCCGTTTGATGCTGAGCTGGCGACAGTGCGACTCAATGTCGTGCCAGAACCATCGTTGATTCACGAATTCACTTTCGAGGATGGCAAGTTGCCGGACGGCTGGACGAGCAGTTCGACGCCGGACTCACCGGGCGTGGGAGTGCGTGTGTCGAATGAGATCGCAGAAACGGAAGGCTTCGCGATCGTGATGGATGGCGTTTCTTTGAACGGCGGCGGCGAACTTCAAACCAACGCCGATGTCGGCATTGTGTACGATCCACTGACCGGAAACTTGTCGACCTACGTGCCCAGTGCCCAAATTACTGTTCTCGAAATTTTGTCGGCGCACCG
>JAGQPK010000284.1 GCA_020426755.1 Planctomycetales bacterium | reverse complement strand
GTTGCCTGCGCGGAACTGTCGTCGCCAATCTTTCAACCACTGTTCGGTCTGCACGACGGCATGACGAAAGCGTCCGACAACGTGTGGAGCCGCGATTGCAAAGGTGGTCATCGCCACTGGCTCTGCGGCCAACTCGCGCTTGTACCGTTCTTCGCCGCGCAAATAATCGCAATGCGTAGCGCCCTGGTCGATCAAGCGTTGGAGGTTCAGCACATTCGAGAGCCAACCTGGTTGGCAGGCGCGTGCGGCGGGGTCCATACCGCATTGATAGAGCACATATTCATTCGCTTTGTCACGGATGAACAGCGAAACCGCAACGGGTTGTTGATCGACATCGACGCGTCCCAGCCAGACGCGTCCCGCAGCGCCCAGTCGTTCCACCGCTTGGCGGAGAAACCGCTCAAACTCGGGCTGCGTGAAGCAACCCTCGATACCGGCATCGCGCCAACGCTGTTGGTGAAAATCAATCAGCAGATCCAGGCTACGCTGTTGCTGCTCAGCTCCCTCGGCAACGGATAACGTCGCGCGCTGGGTATCGACGTAGTCACGAACGATCTTGCGAA
Source organism: Planctomycetales bacterium (assembly GCA_020426755.1). Classification (GTDB taxonomy): domain Bacteria; phylum Planctomycetota; class Planctomycetia; order Pirellulales; family Pirellulaceae; genus JAGQPK01. The sequence goes on along the minus strand of JAGQPK010000284.1, from coordinate 6,149 downwards.
TCTTCCGACGAGGATCTTTGGCAAGTCCTGCCAATTGCTCGTCCCAAGTCGCCGCCAAGGTTACTTTCCAGCAGCAGGGCGCATCTTGAACTTGGATCGTCAAATTGCGTTGTGACAACTCATCGACCAGCATGCCGATATGCACATCATTCGCATGAGTTGACTCGAGCTCCAGCACGTCCCATTCCGATCCGGCTTCGGTAGCGGACTGAGCGAGCCACGCGGCGACGGCGCGAATCACCACTGCCGGCTCACTCTCGCGCACAAGCAGTGTTTGGTATTCAGTGCAGACCTTGCCACTCCCCAAGAACTTCAGCGTGCGTCCACGGACAAGTGAACTGTCGCGATACAAGGGCAGAATGGCCGCCACCTGCCCCGCTTGATCTCGCGCGACGACAACTTGCAGTTCGCCGGAATTCACATACGAGTCGGCCCAACTGCCAAGCCAGTCGAAGTCAGCGAACAATCTACCTTTCGCCAGCTGTTGCCAGGCGTCGCGCAGAGTGGCGAGTTCGCTCGGATCTCTCAGACAAATGACGTCGAACATAGGGGCCTCGTCGGGCAAGTTTTCGTCAGGATGAAATCAGAATTGAAAATACAGAAAGGGGCTTTGGCTATCGAAACGCAGCACGCAGATCAACAGCAGCGCCGCAACGGCCAACGCCCATGCGCGCGTCGGTCGGAAACGAATCTGCCAAAGGTTGGGCATCGCGAAGATAATCAGCAACAACCCACCGAGCAGGCCGACGCCGCGGATTCCGCCCAGCGACTCCAAAGTATGATCCGCCATCCCATGGCCGCCGATCATGGACCACAGTAGCGAACCGGCCATGGTTAAATCTTGGGCTCGAAAGAAGGTCCAACCGATCACAACGCAGAGGAAAGTCAGCAGTGCCGCCAGGCCTTGCGGCAGCCGGCGCATCGACGTGATCTGCGCGACGCGATGCACGACGAGGAGCAGGCCATGGTACAGCCCCCAAATCACAAACGTCCAGCCGGCGCCATGCCAGAGGCCACCGAGAAACATCACGATCACCAAGTTTCGTAGCGTCAACCATTGACCGTACCGGCTGCCGCCGAGTGGCACGAATAAGTAATCTCGCAAGAACGATGACAGTGTCATGTGCCAGCGCCGCCAGAATTCCGAAATATTGCGAGACTTGTACGGTGAATCAAAGTTTTGCGGAAACTGAAATCCGAGCATCAGGCCAAGACCGACGGCCATATTGCTGTAGCCAGCGAAATCAAAATAGAGCTGACAGGTGTAGCCCAGCATCGCGTACCAGCTGGTTTGTAATTGCAGCGTTCCGTAGTCGGCGAGCAGCGGATCGACTCGCGCGGCAATCAGGTCAGCGAGTAGCAACTTTTGCCCAAGTCCTCCTGCGAAGAAGAACAGGCCGCGTGCCATCTGTTCCCAATCGGGACGCGTGCGAATCTGACGCAGCTGTTCTTCCAGATCCGTGTAGCGCACAATGGGTCCGGCCACGAGCTGTGGAAACATCGATACATATGCAGCGAAATGCAGCAGACTCGTCGCCGGCTTCGCCTTCCGCAGATAAATATCAATCGTGTAGCTCATCGTCTGGAACGTATAGAACGAGATGCCGACGGGCAGAATGATGTCCCATACGGGCAGCGGCTGCGAGCCGCTAATGGCCCCAGTCAGAGCGTTGACTGAGCGTGCGAGAAACCCGCTATACTTGAAGAACACCAGCAATCCTAGGTTGGCCAGCATCGAAATCAGTAGCGCCGCTCGCCGGATGGCGGGGCGTTGCGTCGATTCGAGCACATGGCCGCAGCAGTAGTCGAGCACCGTCGAGAAGAGCAGCAAGCTGACGAAGCGATAGTCCCACCAGCCGTAGAAGAAGTAGCTGGCAGCGACGAGCGCAGTCAATCGAGTTCGTTGCGACAGTCGCTCACTCCACCAAGCGAACAGCACAAGCGGCAAGAAGACCAGCGCAAAAACGTAGCTATTGAAGAGCATTGCGTTCTACCGTTGCCAAAGCCAATTCATCATGCGGCGAGTATTCGATTCCAAGGGATGGACGCCATCTACAAACTGCGATGCGTCACCATCAAACGAGCTGATGTCGGATAGATCGACGAAGTGGTAGCCGTAGGCATCGCCGCAGTGTTGCAGTTCATCGGCTAGACGACGACGAAGTTCGTCGTTCCGCGTCTTCACCGACAGTTCGCGCGCCAGGTCGGGATGGGATGGCGTGAGGAAGACCAGGAGCTGCACGCGATTCTTGTGGCACTGTTGCGCCAACTCGTTCCACATCAAGAGCCGCTCGGCGGAGAGATCCTCCATCTGGCCAAGTAAGGCGACATATTCGTGCTTGTTGTAATCCAAGGCGGCTGGAAAATCGTAGCTGCCAGCGGCAATTGCTGCTTCTCGCTCGTGGTACTGCAAGAGCCCATCCGCACGATATGACTCGCTGGGTGGCGACGGGGCGGCAGACTTGAATGACTTGAGTAGACACCGCGCCGCGTTGGTCGTTTGCGACCAACTGAGCAACTCTTGCCAACGCTGACGATAACCGGGCAGTCGTTTAACCTCGGGAACTTGAGCAACTAACACCGGTTCATTAAGCAAACGTGGATCGACTTTCGCGGCCGGTGAGAATCCGGCTAAGTCGAGTCCGACGACCAGCGTCTGTGGACTTTGCCCAAACTTGGCTTCATACAGTCGAACGAAGGCCACGATGTCTTCGACGCGACCGTAGTTCGTGCCGGCGTTGAAGAAAGTCCGTCCCGTTAGTTGTTGAAGATAGTCAGGTTCGATCTTCAGCACACGCGAGGATCCCAGAATGAGTCCGGCGGGCGGCCGGGGTAACGCGGTCAGCATGCGTACTTTTTCCGCACGTGAGCGCTGCACGACCGGCGCGAACCAGTGCGTAGGATATTGGGCGTACGGGTTGACGATAAAATTGAGTGACGCAACCATGGCACACCCGGCAAACAGCCACCTCACGACCGATCGGCAGAATTGGTACGCCGTCAGTTGCGAGTCCGCGGTGAGTTGCGAACTTGACTCTGCCGATGGCGTCTCCTGCGAGTCCGCCGGTCCAGTTATCGGGGCATTGTCTGTGGATGGCAGCGCGGCCGCCGATTCATCTCGTGCCGGTGCCGGCAAGACGATGGGAACGTCCGCGTAACTGTCGAAGGTTGGCGTCGATTGATAATTCGCGCGGCTATCCATCAGTGAACGCAAGTTCGCTCGTGGTGGTGGTGGTGGTGGTGTGAAAAAAGGGACAGGCGAATCCCCCCGTGTTCTTCCCCCGTTGGGCAAAGTGGGTGAGGCGCCTGTCCCCAAGATGTTGCTGCGGTCATAATTGTCCGCTAGTACACGAACGCAACCGCAGTCAACTGGGGAAGCATAGCTCTCCGCTGGGTTGCGGCGATTACGTCGACATCGGCAAGACGTGAAATTGTCACTCGGGAAAAGCTTGTGAACGGTACGGCGTTGCTTTTATGGAACACACTTCTGTTTAGCGGCGTGGCCGCGCTCCTCTCAGTGCCGCTCGGTGTCCTGATCGCATGGCTCACCTACCGCGATGCAATTGGTCAACGTTATTTGTTGCCGGTGTTGTTGGCGCTCATTTTTTTGCCACCGTACGTTCATGTCGCCGGCTGGGATGCCGCCCTGGGATTGCAGGGCTGGCTGGTCCGCTGGCTGTGGCCCAACCAACCGTTGGCGGTCCTAACCGGATGGCGAGGCGCGCTGTTCATGCAGACGTTGATCAACGTGCCGTGGATCGTCCTGATGTCCGGCAGTGTGCTATCCCGTTTGCCGCACGCGTATGAAGAGTTGGGGGCGATCAGCGGCACACCGTGGCAAGTGCTCCGCAATGTCCACTGGCCCCAGTTAAGTGGAACCTGTCTGGCCGCTGGACTCTGGGTCTTCGTGCTGTCCGCAACGGACGTGACCATCACCGATGTCTATCAGATTCGTACGTTCGCCGAAGAGATCTATACCGCGTTTGCACTCGGCGACACGGTGCTCGGTGCGACGCGACATAACTTGGCCGGTTCGCTGCTAATCGTCATCGTCGCGTCGATCGCCTACAGGCAGAGTCTGCGTCTGCGCAGTGTCATGAACGCACCCGTGCGAAACCTGCGTCCAGCGCGAGCCTCGCGTTGGGGCCGCGCGGTGTTGATTGCCTTGCTGTTGCTGTGGACAGTCATCCCTTGGTCGAGCCTGCTGTATCAGGCCGGTGTAATGGTCAGCACCGTTGGCGATGAGCGAGTTCGCAGTTGGTCGCTCGCCAAAGCCATCAAGATGATCGCCGGCAGCCCGCAGCGGTTTGGTAGCGAGTTCGCTTGGTCATTGGCGCTCGGACAAGTCGTGTCGCTAACACTCGTGCCGCTTACCGCCTTATTCGCTTGGTGGTCGCGGCAACGGAGGTACGGCCGCTGGCTGCTGGCTGGTGTGGCCATCCTGTTGGCAGCAATCCCGGCACCCCTGTTGGCGCTCGGCACCTCCAGCATCATCAATCGACCGGATGCTGATTTTCTCTATTACCTGTACGATCGAACATTATTCGTGCCCTGGTTGGCCGTCAGCATGCGTTTGTTTCCGCTGGTGTGCTTTATCCTCGTGCCACATCTCGACGCGATTCCCCAACAAACACTCGATGTCATCCGTGTTTCGGGAGGTGGACGATGGACCGAGTTGCGTCATGCAATCTGGCCCGCGATGCGGCCCACGCTGATCTGGCTGTGGCTGGTCACCTTAGCGGCGGCCGTTGCGGACCTGTCGGCCTCGATCCTGGCCGTTCCGCCAGGCGTCACAACCCTGTCCATTCGCATCTTCAATCTCGTGCACTACGGAGTCACCGACCAGCTCGCTGGACTCTGCTTGGCCGTCATGTTGATGTTTGGCGGCCTGACGGCATTCGTTCTGCATGTGCGATCCTGGAGTGAATCGGAAGTATAATGGGACGATGAACATTCGAGCGGCCAAATCAATTCAAGCGCAACGCGTTGCCACGATCCTGGTGACTTGCCTAGTGTGGACTTTGTCCGCTGGACGTCCGTGTGCGGCAGTTGAGACCGTCGCCTTCACATTGCATGGGACGCATCGTGAAGTGAGTGGCAAGGTCCTGGTCGAGGCGGCCGACGGAGGGATGTTGCTGGAGGGCCCCGACCGGCAGATCTGGGTGCTGCAACCTGCCGATATCGAACGGCGTGCGAGCAACGACGAAGAGTTCACGTATGCGACTCGCGCTGAAGTCGAAGCAACGGTGTTGCGGGAACTGCCGCCGGGGTTCAAAGTTCACAACACGGCGCACTACATGATCTGCTACAACACGACGCGCGCGTACGCGCAGTGGTGCGGTGCATTATACGAACGGTTGTACGGTGCCTACTTCAACTTTTGGCGCAAGCGGGGGCTGAAGCTAACCGAACCCGATTTCCTAGTCTCAATCGTTTTTCGTGACGGCGGCTCGTACGCAACGTATGGGCAACCGGAGGTCGGCGACGCCGTGGCGTCTGTGATCGGGTTCTACTCCCCGGCCACCAATCGCATCGCCACGCAAGACTTGACGGGCATTGAACAGGTTCGTCAACCTGGCGATCGCACTGGTTCACTGCGCCACATCAACGCGATCTTGTCACGGCCTGGCGCCGAACGCACCGTGGCGACGCTCATCCATGAAGCCACGCATCAACTGGCATTCAATAGCGGACTGCAAGTTCGTTACGCGGACAATCCACTGTGGCTTTGCGAAGGCCTGGCAATCTATTTTGAAGCGCCGGATCTGTCGAGCAACAAGGGTTGGCGCAAGATTGGTGCCATGCATCCGCTGCGGCTGCAAACTTGGCGAGCGAACCGGGCCGCGCGTCCCGCCGATGCACTGTTGCGTCTCTTGACGGACGACTCGCAATTCAGGCAAGTCGCGACGGCGGAACAAGCGTACTCCGAAGCCTGGGCCTTGTGTTACTACCTGATCAATCAGCGTTCCGACGAATTCCGCAACTATCTGACGACGATCGGCCAGAAGCCAGTCCTAAGTGACGACTCGCCCGAGACACGTGTGCAGGAATTCCAGCAAGCGTTCGGCGGATCCTGGCGCGACATCGACGCGAGCTGGCGGCGCGCCGCCGATTCGTGGCGCTAATCGATTGAGGAATGCGGATTGACG